>CAMAKJ010000037.1 GCA_945836055.1 uncultured Clostridia bacterium
TCAGGTTCTAGTGTTCACTGCGGACGTGCGGGTTCAAGTCCCGCCTCGCCCACCATATGAATCGCAGCTGATGTTTTTGCATCGGCTGCGTTTTTTTGTCCGAAACTGATCAGCCCCCATAGGATTTGTCCTACAGGGGCTGTTTGTATGATATAATCAGATGACGAACTGATCCATATAACGCTTGGAAATGCGGATGCTGTCCAGAATCTTCTCCCGGCTGCTCTCAAAGGCCTTGTCCTCCACCTCGATGCAGGCGCAGCCGTCATAACCGATGTCCGTCAGGGCGGAGACGTACCGACCCCAGTTCACGTCGCCGTAGCCAGGGAGCTTGGGGGACATATAATCCAGGGGATACGCCATAATGCCGCAGTCATTCAGCTTGTCCGGATACAGCTTGATGTCCTTGAAATGGACGTGGAAAATCTTGTCCCGGAACTCGTAGATGGGCTTGACATAGTCCATCTGCTGCCAGATAAAGTGGCTGGGGTCGTAATTGATTCCGAAATAGGGAGAGTCAATGATGGCAAACAGCTTCCGCCAGATGGCGGGGGTGGTCATCAGATTCTGTCCGCCGGGCCACTGGTCCCGCCCGAAGAGCATGGGGCAGTTTTCAATGGCTACCCTCACCTTCCGCTCCGCGGCATAGGCGATGATGTCCGGCCAGATTTCCCGGAACAGTTCGATGTTTTCCTCCACGGACTTGTTCTGATCCCGGCCGATAAAGGTGGTCACCAGATTGACGCCCAGCTTCGCCGATGCCGAAATCACCTTCTTCAGATGGGCGATATTGTGTTCCCGCTTCTCCAGATCCGCGTCCATGGTGTTGGGATAGAACGCCAGGGAGGAGATTTCCACGTTTTTCTGTTTGCAGTAGTCCAGGATATAGGCCGCTTTGACATCATCCAGCTCCGAAACGTCAATATGGCTGACGCCGGCGTAGCGGCGCTCCGCTTTCCCCTGGGGCCAGCAGGCAACCTCCACACACCGGAAGCCCATTTCGGACACGGTGTCAATCATTTCTTCAAAATTCCATCCGTCCAGAATGGCGGAAACAAGGCCAATTTTCATACTGCTCCTCCTTATTTCACTTCAACGGCGCGGCCTGTGGCAGAAGACTCGATGCTGGCAAATACCGCCTTCATGGCGTGCAGAACGCTCTCACCGGAAATCTCCGGGGGTGTGTTCTCCACCAGAGACTTGACAAACAGGTCGATGACTCCGGAGGCCGTCTGGTTGTCGTTGGTCTGAATCTGGTCGATCTGGTAGTCGATGCGGGTTCCGTCGGCATTGATCTGCTGGACGGAGTACTTGGGATCGTCATACAGCCGCAGCTCGCCCTTGGTGCCATAGATCACGGTGGTATTGTCCTCGGCGGCATAATAGGTCCAGCTGGCGGTCATGGTGCCGATGACGCCGTTCTCCATCTGGTAGATGCAGATGGCGTTGTCGTCCACGCCAATGAGGCCGCCGGTGGCGTCCCGCTTGTCCAGGGTGGTGAGAACCGCCTGGGTTTTGACAATCTTGCTGCCCAGAACGTACTGAATCATATCCGTCTTATGGATGCCGAGGTCGGCCATGGCGCCCATGGCTGCCTTGGTCTTGTCGAAGAACCACACGTTCTTGCCGGGATCGATGCTCCAGGTCTCGGGGCCGCCGTGGCCGAAGATGGTGCGGAAGGTCAGCACCTTGCCGATGGCGCCCTGAGCAATCAGCTCCCTAGCCTTGATGTGGGCCTTGGCAAGGCGCTGGTTCTGTCCGATCATCAGATATTTGCCGGACTCCCGGGCCGCTGCCACCATGGCCTCGCACTCCTCCAGGGAGATGGCCATGGGCTTTTCGCACAGGACGTGCTTTCCGGCTTTCAGCGCGGCGATGGAGATTTCCGCGTGCACATGGTTGGCCGCGCAGACGCTGACCGCGTCAATGCCGGGGTCAGCCAGCAGCGCCTCATAGGTCGGATACGCCTTGGCGCCGTACTTCCGCGCCAGCTCCTCCGCCCGTGCCAGGTTGATGTCGTAAAACCCGCAAATTTCTGCGTTGGGATTTGCCAAATACTCCGGAATATGGCGCACCTGGGCAATTTTTCCGCAGCCAATGATACCGACTTTGATCGTCATTTGATTCCCTCCCTGCTTACTGATGGACCTGCTTCGTGCGATGACGAAGCTCAACGAACTTCTCCTTGATGACGGGGCCAGCCGTCTGAACCAGAATGACCACAATCAGCACCAGGCCCTGGAAGGTATTCTGAATGTCCGGGCTCAGGGCGGGGATGCTGACAATGATAAAGTTGATGGTGGTGTAGGACAGAGCGCCAAAGAAAACGCCCAAAATCTTGCCTCTGCCGCCTGCCATGCTGACGCCGCCCAGAACCACCGCGGCAATGGCGTACATCTCATAGGAGGTGCCGGAGGACGCCGGGGTCACGTTGCCGATCTTGCAGGCCTGGATAAAGCTGGCCACGCCCACCAGCAGGCCGGTAACCGCGAACACGGAAACCTTCACCCGCTCCACATTGATGCCGGTAAGCCGGGCTGTCTTTTCGTTGCTGCCCACGGCGTAGATACTCTTGCCGTACTTGGTGTTACTCATCAGGAAAATGAAGAACAGGGTAATGGCAACAAAAAGGAAAGAGATGTAAGGAATCTGGATGCTGCCCAGGCGCAGACTGCCGGTGCCGAACTTCATGCGCAGAAAATCATAGCTTGGCATACTGCTGATCATGGAGAACTGGCTGGAGGAAGATCCGGTGAGGGCGGGATCGATCTCCCGCACCACGGACAGTGTCAGGGAGCGGTAGATCAGCATGGTGCCCAGGGTCACGATGAAGGCAGGCATTTTCGCATAGCCCACCAGAACGCCGTTGATGAGGCCACAGATCAGGCCGGAGCCAAGGGCCGCCAAAAGCATCACCAGCACGTTTCCACCGGTGGCGTTATAGCTCATAATGGTCACGCCGGCGCACAGCACCAGGGACGAACCCAGGGACAGATCAATCTGACCCGTGATAATGACCAGTGCCATGCCGATGGCCATGGTGCCCACGATCACCGTATTCTGGCTGGAGAGAATACCGGAGATATGCCCCGGATTGAAGTGGTTGCCGTTGGCATTGATGGTGATCGCGTAGACGATCAGAATGATAATAAACACAAACACATAGCTGTACTTACTCCAGCACTGAGCCAGCGTTTTCTGCAGGGGTGCCCCCGTCTTTTTCGTCGTCATAGGATGCCTCACTTTCCGGCTTCCGCCACGGCGTTGGTGGAATACATCATGACGGACTGCTCGCTGATTTCCTCATGGTCGAAAATCTTCACGATGGCTCCTTCATAAAAGACCACACAGCGGTCGGAAACCTTTTTGATCTCGGGAATTTCCAAAGTATTGATGATAACGGTTTTGCCTGCCTGGGCAAACTGCAGAATCATCTGATAGATTTCCGCCTTCGCGCCCACATCCACGCCCTGGGTCGGATTGTCAAAAATCAGAATGTCCGCGTTGGTGTTCAGCCAGCGGGCCAGGAACACCTTCTGCTGATTGCCGCCGCTGAGGGAGTTGATGGGGTCGCCGGGATTGTCGGTTTTGATCCGCAGCAGCTTACGCCGGGCGTCAAAGGCCGCAGCCTCCGCTTTTCTGTGGATTACCGGCTTCCGGCGGGAGAGGGTGTGCTCCGCGATCTGAAAATTCTCCTGAATGGTCATGTCCGGGATTACGGAATTTTCCTTGCGGTTGGACGGGAGCATGGCAATTGTGTGCTCCATAAAGCGGCAGATGCTGCCGGAAATCTTCTCCCCCTGAACCTCGATGGAACCGGACTGAATGGGCAGGACACCGAACATGGTCTGCAGAACCTCGCTGGCGCCGCTGCCGGCCAGGCCCGTAAAGGCCACAATCTCGCCCTTGCGAACCTCCAGCTCCACATCGTGGAAGCCTGTGCCGGTGAGCCGGTTCAGACGCAGCACCACATCCCCCAGGATTCGGGGCTGGTACACGTCCTTGTCGGCGTATTCCTTTCCGATCATATCCGAGGTCAGGCTGCGGGAATCGGTGTCCCGGATCAGGCCGGAGGATACAAACTCGCCGTTTCGGAACACGGTGTAGCGGTCCGCTATTTCCATAATCTCCGGCATTTTATGGGAGATGAAGATGAAGGCTGTGCCTTCCCTCTTCATTTTTTTCAGAATTTCAAAGAGGTGGGATATCTCCTCATTGCTCAGAGCCGTGGTCGGCTCATCCAGAATTAAAAGCTTGGCGTTGGCATGAAGGGCGCGGCAGATCTCCAACAGCTGCTTTTCGCTGGTTTTCAGCTGGGAGACCATGGTCAGCGGATTCATTTCCACACCCAGCCGTTCAAACAGCTCGTGGGTCTGGGCGATCATCTGCTTTTTGTCCAGCACATGCCATTTGTTCCGGATTTCCCGGTTCAGGAAAATGTTCTCGTAAACGGTCAGGTCGTTGATAACGCTCAGCTCCTGATGCACAAAGGCGATGCCCGCGTCCTCCATCTGGCGGATGTTGGGATGGGGGTAGACCTTACCGTCGAATTCAATGTGCCCCTCGTCCATGGGCACAACTCCGGTGAGAATGTTCATCAGCGTGGATTTCCCCGCGCCGTTCTCACCCAGCAGGGCGTGAATTTCTCCCTTTTCCACCTCCAGGTGCACGTCCGTCAGAGCGTGGACGCCGCCGAAGGCCTTGGAAACCCCCCGCATTTGCAGCAACGTATTCATTCGCATTTCTCCTAATGGCGGCCGCCTCACCGGCGGCCGCCGTTCAAGTTTGCTCCGGAAAAAATTCGGATGCAAGGCCAGGCCTTGCATCCGAACCTATGATCACTTATTCAGCATGACCGGTGAAGCCTTCATATTTAGATACGTTGTTCTTGTCCACGATCCAAACAACTTCGTACTTGCCGGCGCCGACCTCGTAGTCCCACTTACCGGCCAGGTAGTCTTCCATGTAGCCGATGACGTTGGTCATCATCTTGGGGGAGAAGTAGACAGACATCATGTCGTCAAAGTACTTCTCGGCAACGGGAGACTGGGAGGACTTGCCCATCATCACATCGTACAGCTCCTGCATGCCGCCGATGGCGGAGATGTAAACCTCCATAGCCTCCAGATCGGCCTTGGTGGCCTCGTCGATGGCGTTGCCTTCCAGCAGCCGCAGCACGCCGAAGGTCATCTCATCGTCCATGGAGTAGATGAACAGCTTATTGCCATTGTCCTTGGCAGCGGCGACGATATCTGCCAGCTTCTGCTCCAGATAGTCGTAGGCGCCGTCAGCGCTCCAGTTGCAGACCACCTTGTAGTCGGCGCACAGGGCGTCGATCTCAGCCTGGGTCCAAACCTGGGTGGTCTTGTAGGTCTGCTTGGTGTCGTCATCGTAGTACTCCAGCTCGCCTCTCAGGAACTGCTCAAAGCCTTCCTGACGGCGAGAGCACACGGTACCGTTGTCGCCGATCAGGGTGACCATGGTGTCGCCGGGGGCCATGCCCTTCTGCTGCAGCCAGTAGGCGATGCCCGCGCCGCACTGCCAATTATCGCCGGAAGCGTTCAGAACGGCGTACTTGTCGGGACCTTCGATGATGCGGTCAAAGGAAATGAAGGGGATTTTCTCAGAGATCAAAGCCTCCTGGCCGGCCTTGGCGGAGTCCTCCAGAGCGAAGAACACAACACCGGCGGCGTCGCCGTTGGCGATGATGGTCTGAACCTGGTCAACCTGCTCTTCGCCGCTGGACGCGGGCATGTACACTGCCTTGTACTCGCCCTTCTGGTTGATTTCCTCAGCCTTCTTTTCCGCGTAGGCACCGGCCTGCGCCGTCCAGCCATGATCAGGGGTGGGGCCCAGGATGTAGATGGTCTTGCCGGCAGCCGCTTCCTTCTTGCCGCAGCCTGCAAACACGGCCAGAACCAGGATCAGAGCCAGAACCAAACTGATTACCTTTTTCATTGTTGCACCTCCGAATATTTTTCAGCAAACACGTTTGCTTTACATCATCTTACATTTACCTCAGCGGATTGTCAACTCATTTTCAGGTTTCGTCAGCATTTTCTACAATTTCAATAATGTTTATTTCTATGATTTGTGCAGTTTCTCCTATTTTTAGCGCATATTTCTGTTCAGTTATTTACAATATATTTTTTCATTTTTACATTTTACTTTACATTCTTACATTTTTACAGTATAATGTAAAAAACAGTCAGGAGGAACGCTTATGAAAGGAAAAACCACGCTCACACAGATCGCCGGGAGAGCCGGCGTCTCCATCGCCACCGTCTCCCGGATCCTCAATGACACCGGCCGGGTTGCCCCTGCCACCCGGCAGAAGGTACTTCAGGCCATTCGCGACCTGGAATATGACTCGGCGCTGAAATGCCCTACCCCGGTCTACCGGACCATCCTGGCTCTGGTGCCGGACTTTGTCAACCCCTTTTACGCCAACATCATCGACGGCATCCAGCAGACCGCCCACGACAGTGATTTCGAGGTTTTCCTCATGCCCACCAAGGACAGCTATCCCAACACCGGATATCTGGTGAATATGATTAAAAAAGAGGGCTTCAGCGGCGTGCTCTGGCTGTCCTCCACCCCTCCGGCAGAGCTGCTCTCGGTTATCTCCCACCACTGCCCCATCGTCATGTGCTGCGAGTATCCGGAGGATTACCCATGCTCCTATGTCACCATCGACGATGTCAGCGCCGCGTTTAAGGCTGTGAATTACCTGATCTCCACCGGCTGCCGGAAAATCGGCTTTGTCAACTGCAGCCTCAAATATAAATATGCCCGTCACCGCCGGGATGGCTATCTGCGGGCCCTGAACAATGCCGGGCTGGAATACAATCCGGACTGGTATGTGAGCATACCCACCATCGACTACACCCTGGCCTATTCCGCCGTTTTGCAGACGCTGAACGCCGGCCCCGTTCCGGACGCCTTTTTCACCTGCTCCGACGTTTACGCAGCAGCCACGATCAACGCCGCCCAGCAGCTTGGTATCCGGGTGCCGGCGGATCTGTCCGTCATCGGCTTCGACAACATCGAAACCTCCCGGATGACGCTGCCCGCGATAACCACCATCGCCCAGCCCGGATTCCAGATCGGGCAGCAGGCAGGTTCCCTGCTGGTGGAAAAAATCCTGATTCCGGAGCTGTCCGACCGGCACATGCTGCTGAGCACGGAGCTGGTGATCCGGGACTCCACACGTTGATCTCCGCCCCATGACAATAAAACATCTGCGGCTGACTGGCGCGCTTTTGCCAACCGGCCGCAGACGTTTTTTGAACTTTGAAACGAAGGGCCGTTTTCCCCCAGGATCGGTTGGAACCCCTTCCGGCGGCTGGTCATGATCCGCAGGTCACATACCGCTTGCCCAAATAGAGCGGACGGTCGGTGAGCAGAGCGGGCCGGCTGTGCAGGAGCATGGCGCAGTTGGGATACAGCTTCTGTGCTGTCTTAAGAATCCCTTCTTCTTTTCCGTTGGGGTTCAGGCGGACATCCAAACGCAGGCAGCCGTCAAAGGAGGCCCGGTAGTCCACCAGCCCCGGCAGCGGAAACAGAGCGCCGTCCAGCGCTTCCATGGAGAATGGGCCTTCCCGGCGGGAGACGGTGTCGATGCGCCGGGTTACGCCGCCGCAGGGGCATGGCGGAAGAAAACGGGTGTAGTCTCCCGTGCGGTAGCGGATCAGGGGCATGGCCTCCATGCCGACAGTGGTGATTACCAGCTCCCCATATTCCCCCTCCGGCAGCACATTTCCCGCCTCGTCGATAATCTCGGGGATGATGTGGTTTTCCCGCAGGTGCATTCCGGAGAAGGCCGGACAGGTGACAGCCCCGCCCAGACCGCACTCCCGGCTGCCGTAGTGGGGGTAGAGCCTGGTGCCGAGGGTCTGTTCCAGCGCGTCCATGACCCCCGCCGGGCAGGCGTCGCCGGACACCAGCGCCCGCTGAATGGGAAAACGGGCAGGGTACATCCGGGCCAGCCCCAGCAGCGTCACGGGAAAGCCGATATAGGTTTCCGGCCGGGTTTCCGAAACCAGCGCGGTGAGTTCTCCCCAGCTTTGGCCGAAGCCTGCCCGGATGGGAATTCCCCCCAGCCGCTCCACCGCTTTGGCAATCAAATCCCCCAGCCCGAAGGGACCGGTGAAGGGGAAGGCAATCAGACATTTTTCGCCGGGTTCCAGCATTTCGCCGATTCCCGCCGCGAAAAAGCCCACCGTATGCTCCGTGTCCCCCTCCGTATAGAATACCCGCTTGGCAGGTCCCGTGGTGCCGGAAGTGGCGCCGGAAATCACCCGGCTCACCTCCGACTGGGAGGTCAGCAGGTAGTCCCCCGGTCTGTGCCCCAGCATCTGAGCGGTGGTAAAGGGCAGGGTTTCCAGCTGCTTCAGATTGTCCAGCTTTTCCGGATAATCCCTGTAAACGCCCCCACGGGCCTTCAGCCGCGCCAACGTCTCATTCAGGCGGCGCAGCTGCAAACGCTCCAGTCCCTCCCGAGTCAATTCCGGGAGGGACTCAACTTCACAGATCCAGTTGTCCAGTCTGGTTTTCTTCATTGCCGATACAGCGCCTTTCCATGGATATCCGTCAGATTGTAAGCACAGAAGGGCACCATGCCCCTTTCCGTGTCCACCTCGCAGATATAGCACCGGCGCAGGCGGTCAAGGTCTAAATTGTAAGCGTCCTGAAATACCATGCCGGAAACGGTGAAGGTGTTTTCCACCGTTTGCTGCAAAAAGGCGTCCAGAGAGGCGGTGTCGCTGTCCGCATCCCGGCAGGATGCCTTGCCGCTCCACTGCCGGGAGACAAAGTCCCGTGCGTCCCTGGATTTGACGCAGCAGCAATTTCCTCTGCGCCGGGGCAGGGCTTTCAGTGTGCCGTCCGGTTTTCGCAGGTAGCTGGCATGGAAGGAGCAGTAGGGGCTTTCCGCGCCGCCGCCGCCGAAGTCAGCCGCTTTCATCAAGCCGCCGGTCTGTTCCTCAATCCGGCGCAGAACCGCCGGAATGGTCAGCCGGATTTCCGGCGCTTCCAGTCCGCAGCGGCCAAAGTAGGAAATGGGCTGAATGTGCACGCCCCGGACGTGGGGGGCATGGTCCAGCGCAAAGCGGAGAATATCCCCCAGGGCCTGATCGTTCACGCCGGGAGCTACCGTGGGCACCAGCACCACAGGCAGCCCAGCTTCCTTGCAGCGTTCTATGGCCCGCAGCTTTGTTTGGGTAAGGGGTGCGCCCCGCAGGGTGCGGTAGATTGCGTCATCCAATCCATCAAACTGCAAAAAAACCGTGCTGACCCCTGCCGCCGCCAAATGCCCGGCGTAGCCATCCTCACCGGCGAGACGCAGGCCGTTGGTATTCAACTGAAAAAAGGTGAAGCCCTTTTCCCTGCCCAGTGTGATGATCCGGTCCAGATCGTCCCGCATGGTAGGCTCTCCGCCGGAGAGCTGAATATTGAAGGGGCCGCCGCGCGCCATCAGCAGATCGTACTGCCTCCCGATTTCCTCCAGGGAAAGGTCATGGGGCTTCTGCTCTCCGGCGCTGGCAAAGCACACGGGGCAGCGCAGATTGCACCGGTTGGTCAGCTCCAGCAGCACGCAGCAGCCGTCCCGCTCGTGGTTCTGGCACAGGCCGCAGTCATAGGGGCAGCCCTTTTCCGGCGGGACAGCGTGGACGGGCGTTACGGCGGCGTTGCTGTCTGGGGACGCCCAGTTTACATAACTGTCCAGGTCGCCCTCCCAGATCAGGGTGCGAAAGGAACCATGCTCCCAGCACCGCTTTTCCATGTAGATATTACCGTCCGCGCCCTGTGTTTTCACCGCGGGGATTTTGGCCAGACAGACCGGACACACGCTCATGGTTTTGCCGATTTCCATTTACAGAAGTCCTCTGCTTTCCAATATTTCCATACACTTTTCGTAGGTAGCGGTGATGATTCCGGGACAATACTGCACCTTTTTCCCGGGATTGGTGCCCACGATATCCCGGCAGTCGATGCCCATGTACTCCAATTCCATCTCATCCGTGAACCACCGGGTAAATTCTCCCAGGGCAGGCTTGTGGTGGGGGCTGTCATAGCTGTCTGCGTCCGGTTTCCCGGTAAAGTAAGAAATCAGACAGGCACCCGCCGCCATACAGCCGCAGACATCTCCGCTGCCGCCGATACCGCCGTTCAGGCCCTGCATACACTGCACCAGTTTCGGATTTTCCTCACCCACAGTGTCCAAAAGCAGAATCGCCAGAATCTGCCCACAGGCGTAGCCGTACCGGCTCAGCTCCATAATTCTCTCTTCCAGATCCATGATCTCACAGCCTTTCGCACACGAACAGCACATAGGTGAACTTCTTTCCCCGGGGAAGGCAGACGTTGTCCTGTGTCCAGAGGGCTTCCAGATAATACTCCCGCCACTGGTCCGTCAGGTCTTCCAGATGCCGAACGGCAAAGCCTGCCTGCCGGGTCTGGTTCAAAAGCAGCACCACGTCCTCCGTTACGTCGGAGAATACCAGTTTGCCGCCTTTGCGCAGAAGGTTCCCCGCCTGCTTCAGCGCCCCGGGCACGTCCCCGCTGACATAGAAGCTGCACTGGGACAGGATACCGTCAAAGCTGCCTGCCGGGTATGGCGGATTCAAATAATCCCCGGCGGTTACATCCTCGCCGCGAGGGTTCAGGTCAATTCCTTTAGCTTCATAGCCCAGTTTTCTAAGCAGTCGGACGGCGCTGCCGTCCCCTGCCCCCATATCCAGCCATTTTGCAGGCGGGGGCAGGAAGGAAAGTTCAATCAGGTAGCGGCTGTGCTCCTCGCCGCCGGGATGCCCCAGCATCACTTATCCTCAAGGGCTTTCTCCACGGAAAGCACCTTGCCCAGGGCCAATTCCTCCGGGACATAAATGAAGCCGCACTTGGGGCACACCGGCAGCTCCACGGGAAAGCCGTTGTCCAGGTACATAAACTTTGCCTTGCCCTTTTCCAGCGGGACGCCGCACTTCATGCAGGTCAGCTTTCCCTCCGGGTCAATGGTGTAATAATTCTTATCTGCCATATTGTTATCCCCTTACACGCGGTTCACAATATTCATCCGGTGGCTGTAGGCCCGGTGCACCCGGTAGCCTCCGTCCACTTCTTCGTATTTGACCCAGAAGGTCACATTGCCCAGCCGGGCGCGGGTCAGCAGGAGCCCGGATTCCTCGTCCCGGATGGCCTCGCCGGTTTGGCGCAGACTCTGCAGAACCCGGGTCACGTCGGTTTTCAGAATCATCCGGTCGTCCATCATGGCTTCCGCTTCCGGAGTATATTCCACGGTAAAGCCCAAATCCACGGCAATGACCTCCTCATTCCAGATTTCTTCCAGCAGTTGGTTTTTCAGGCGCAAACGGTTGAACCGTTTGGCGCTGATATCCGGGCAGTGGTCGGCGGAGGTGCCGTAGACCAGCTCCAGCAGGTGCATGGACT
>CAMAKJ010000038.1 GCA_945836055.1 uncultured Clostridia bacterium
CGGCTCAGGCCAGAAGCAGCCCCGCTATGCCGGCGGCCAGCAGAATCAGCGGATAGGCAAGGTAATTGACCGCACGGTTTTCCGCGCCCTTTTCACCGTTGTAGAAGTGAACGGCCAGAAAACCCATGGGCGATGCCAGGAAAAACATGGAATACAGGCAGCACAGCATGGATGCCGAGGCTCCCGCAACACTCCGAAAGTTGGGTTTGCCGCGAAACGCCCACAAAACGGCCACAATCAGCACGGTGCAGCTGCCGTACGCGATATTGAGCATCATCGGCCACACCAGGGCGGCCACGGTGATCAGCACCTTCAGCAGTATATTCTTTGCGCCCTTCTCCCCAAATCGATCGTACAGGTACAGCAGAATCAGTCCCAGCACCAGTCCAAAAACCGGATTCCGGGTAGAAAAATCCAGCAGCCGACCGCTCATGGCGAGATTGTAGGGCACCTCGCTCACAACCGCAGCGCCGAGAACCCGGAGGATGTATTTCTGAAAGCCGGAAGTATGCCGATACCCCTCCACCAGCAGAAACGCGAAAATCGGCACGGCGCAGGTTTCCAGCGCCTGCAGCACCAGAGCCAGAGTCGCAATGAACATGGTGCTTCCCGATTCCTGCATGGCCAGCAGCAGCGTCTGGGGGGAAACCTGCCCGACCATCAGCAGCCTGTTCTGCAAAATGCTTTTCCCCACAATTCCCAGGGCCGCGAAGAGCATGCCCCAGGTATGCAGGGCGTTACCGGTGATGCCGAAAGAGGCGTTGTTTTGGATTCTCTCCATTTGGGTTCTCCTTTTCCCCGCGGGCGGAAACCTCCACGCCCCGCAGGATTGTTGTTTTTCTGCCTGGTTCACCCGCCGCCTTACGCAGCAGGCACGAGCACCGCCGTGCCGAAGGCAGGCAGGGTAAGCGCCGCGCCGTCCAGGGTGATGGCGTTTCCGTCCGCGGACAGCTTTGCCGCCAGCGTCCAGCCTTCATAGCCGGTCAGGTCAACCTGCGCCGGAGAGAAATCGATGTTCATGAGGACAATACACTCTCCCAGATCGCAGCTCTTTCGGAACGCGCTGACACAGCCCTTGTTCAGGTTGGTCTCCGCCGTTGTCTGTCCGTGGGAAATGGCGGGAATCGCGCTGCGAATGGCGATGGCCTGACGGTAGTAGTTGTAGACGGAGGTATCATCCCCCGCCTGCTCCTCCAGGGAGCCAAAGGGATAGCTGTCCGGCAGCTCGCACCCGGGGGGCGGATTGGTGGTGCCGCTGTCCCGATCGGCGTTCCAGTACATGGGCGCCCGTTTGGAAGGGTCATTGCCGCTGCCCACCATGCCGATCTCCTCGCCGTAGTAGACAAACACGCTGCCGCTCATAAACAGGTTCATGGCGCCTGCCAGCTTGGTTTTCAGAGCGTCCCCGCTGCAGAAGCCCGCGATGCGGCCCACGTCGTGATTGCTCAGGAACGGCGCGTCAATATAATTGGGGTTGGCGCCGGAGTAGGCGGCGTTTGCCTTTTCCAGAGCGGTAGCGTAGGTGGATACCGTACCGGCATTTCCCGCGTTCCGCAGGACGGTGATGATCTTACCGCCGGAATCTCCGAAGGGATAGTCGAAAATGCTGGTGATACCGCTCTGGTAAAACGTGGTGATGGTGGAAAACGCGTCCCACACCTCCGCCACCAGATAGACGTCCGGTCTGTGGGCCGCGGCGGTTTCCTGAAGCCAGCTCAGCACTTCGATGTTTTTGTCTGCGTTGCCGGAGTGGAATTCCTTGGCGGCGTCCAGGCGGAAGCCCGCCACGCCCTTGTCAAGCCAGAAGGCCATGACGGCGTCGATCTCCTGCCGGACCAGCGGGCAGTCCAGGTTCAGGTCGGGCATATCCGGGCTGAACTGGGACTCGTAGAACCAGTCCGTGCCAGGCACCTGCGTGTAGCCGTTCTTTGCCTCCCGGGTAAAGTTGTAGTAGTCAAAATAGGGGCACTGGGCGGTATCCGGTTCCCCGTCTCCCAATGCCTGCAGGTAGCTGACCGCTTCCCGGAACCACCCATGGTCGGAGCCGGTGTGGTTCACCACCAGATCCAGAATCACCCGGATGTTCCGCTTTTCGCACTCCGCCAGAAGGGTTTCAAAGTCCTCCATCGTGCCGTAATCCGGGTCGATGGCATAGTAGTCGGAGACATTGTATTTATGGTAAGACATGCTGGGATGAATGGGCATCAGCCAGATGCCGGTGATCCCCAGATTCTGCAGATAGTCAAGCTTGGAAATGACACCCTGCAGATCGCCGATGCCGTCGCCGTCGGAATCGCAGAAGGAATAGACGAAGATTTCGTACCAGGTGCGGTAGTTGTCGTCGGGGCTTTCCCCCAGCGCCTTGATTTCGGAAAGTGCCTGCTCCGTCAGCACCGGCTCCGGACTGCTCTGAAAATCCACAGCCGCCCCCGACGAATCGGGGGCGGTGACAGATTCTTCCGTTTGCTTCGCGGGGACGCAGCCCGCCAGCAGAGCGGCACAGAGCAGCAGGCACACCAATTGTGTCCCGCGTTTCATAGGCTTTAACCCTTGACCGCGCCGTTCATGGCTTCCTGATAGAACTTCTGGGTAATCATGAACAGAATGGAAATGGGAATAGAGACCAGCACGGCGCCGGCGCAGAACCGGACGAACCAGGTATCCACATATTCCTTCTCCAGCATGTTCCACAGGCCGATGGACACGGTGAAGTACTGAGAGTTGGTACGGACGATGACCTTTGCGAACACGAAGTCCACCCAGGGCGCCATGAAGGAGGTGATGATCTGATACACAATCATGGGCTTGCACAGCGGCAGGGTGATCTTGGTGAAGATCTGCCAGCGGGTGCAGCCGTCAATGGCAGCCGCCTCGTCCAGGGCCTTGGGAATCGTGTCCATAAAGCCCTTCATAACGTAGAACTGGGTGCCCGCGCCGGAGGAGAAGCAGATGATCAGGGCCAGGGGGATCTTGTTGCCCTCGGTCATGCCCAGAGCCTTCAGAATGAAGTACACAGCCACCATAGTCATGAAGCCGGGGAACAGGTTCAGGATCATGGCCATGTTCATGTAGGGCTTGCGCATTTTCCACTTCAGACGGCTGGTGCAGTAGGAGACGCTCAGCACGAAGAAGGTGGAAATCACGCAGGTGCAGCAGGCGATACCGAAGGTGTTCAGGAACATACGGGGGAAGTTCATGACATCGAACTCGGTAAACAGCGCCTTATAGTTGTTTAAGGTATAGGCGGTGGGCAGGAAGGTGGAAATGAACTGGCCCTTGCCATCCCGGAAGGACTGCATGACCAGCCAGAAGAAGGGAAGCAGCCAGGCGATGCAGACGAGGATCAGGAAAATATAGGTGATCACGTCGCCGGTAATCCGCTTGGCCTTCATGCCGCCGTGAACTTTCTTAGCCATTATTTGAAGCCCTCCTCATCCTTATAAGATCCGCTGGAGCGGTAAGTAATCAGAGACACAATGGACAGCACCACAAAGGTGAAGATACCGATAACCGCCGCCAGGTTGTATTTCTGTTGGTCAACCGACAGCTTGTACAGCCAGGTTACCAGCAGGTCCGTCTCGCCCGCCGAGTTGCCGACGTACATGGGTTCGCCGCGGGTCAGCAGGTAAATGACGTTGAAGTTGTTGATGTTGCCGGTGAACTGGGTGATGATGTAGGGTGTCAGCACGAAGATCATGTAAGGCAGCGTGATATTGAAGAAGGTCTGGAACACGTTGGCGCCGTCGATTCTGGCCGCCTCGTACTGCTCCGCGGGAATATTCTGCAAAATACCCGTAACCTGCATGATGGTATAGGGAATACCGACCCACAGGTTCACGATGATGACCAGTACCCTTGCCCAGGTTGCGTTGGTCAGGAAGGGCAGACGCTGGCTGATCAGGCCGGCGTTCAGCAGCATACGGTTGACAATGCCCTCCGGCTGCAGCATGGAACGGATGACCATCAGGGAAACGAACTGGGGAACGGCAATCGTCATGGACAGGCAGCCGCGCCACAGAGCCTTGTAGCGGATGGTCTTACGATTGATAATCAGGGCCATAATTGTGCCCAGGAAGAAGTTCAGGAAGGTTGCGAAGAAAGCCCAAATGAGCGTCCAGGTCAGGACGCTGCCGAACTGCTTGCCGATGGTGGAGGTGGAGTCAAAGATAGCCTTGAAGTTCGCCAGACCTACCCAGTCGAACAGCACCAGATGGTCGCCTTCCTTGGAGTAGTTGGTGAAGGCCATGCTCATCATGTAGAACAGGGGCAGGATGGTGAAAATGGCCAGGCATGCCGTGGGCAGGAACATCAGCAGCTTGTGCACGTTCTCGTCGAACAGGCCTCTAACCGTTTCCACGATGTTGGGCACATGCTTGCCGTTCTTTTTCAGGTACACTGCCTTGTAACCGCTGCGGACGGAGGACTGCCACACCAGTACGAACAAAGCAATCACGCAAAGAGAAGCGATGCCGTACAGCAGGATCAGCTGTGACTGATCGCCCGCAACGTATTCGTAAACGAAGGTTTCCTCATTGAAAACCTTCTGCTGCTCCCGCCAGCCCAGGCTGGGGAGCATGGAAATCCAGTAGAAGCCGCCGCTGGGCATCGCGAGGAACGCAATGACGCCGACCTCAATCGCCAGGAACAGCAGCCCCATGATGATCTGACCGCTCAGCAGATTTCCCAGGCCCATAATCAGGCAGGACAGCCAGATCACAGGACCGCCATTTTTCAGCGCTGCAGACAAGGAGAAGGGATTGGCAGCCTTTTGCCGTGCAGCTGCGGTTTTGGTTAACGTATTGGACACGTTATCATCTCCCTTTGTTGATAAGCAAAAGGCGGCGGTTAGAATGTTCCAGCCGCCGCCAAGTGCCTTTAGGTTAAGCGGTTACATCTGTATGAATTACAGACCGGTGTTGTTCAGGGCGGTGTTCAGAGCCTCGGTCTTCTCGGCAGCGTTGTCGGCAGTGACCTCACCGCTGACGATGGCCTTGCCGAAGTTCTCGGCGGGAACCCAGTAGTTGTTCATCTCGGGGATGGAGGGCTGAACAACGGAGGTATTGGCAACGGTGTTGGCCTGCGCCATCGCGACAGCGTCGGCCTGGATGGTAGCGTTCTCGGTCAGAGCCAGGGAGGTGGGGATGATACCGCGCATCTCGTAGTGAGCCAGCTGAGCCTCAGCGGAGCCCAGGTAGACGGCCAGGGCAACGGCAGCCTGCATGTTCTGGCAGTTGGGGTTGACGCCGATGGCCTTGGAGCCTGCGAAGGACTGCAGCTGCTTGGCCTCGCCGCCGATGGTGATGGTGGGCAGCTGAGCGGCGCCGAAGTTGTCGCCCAGGGCTTCCTGAACGGCAGCGGCGTCCCAGGTGCCGGAGAAGATGGCGTTGACGGAGCCGTCACGCAGACCGGCCAGGCCGGAGCCGTCGGCATCCACAACGAAGTTGGGATTGGCGTTCAGGGCAACCAGATACTCGGTCACGGCAGTGCCCTTGTCGCCGCCGAATTCCACGCCGGCAGCGGCATCCACACCGGCATCACCAAAGATCTTGCCGCCGTTGGCAAAGAAGAAGGAAGCGATGTACCAGGAGTTGGTCAGGGGGAAGGAAACCTTGCCCTTTTCCAGCATGGTGTCCAGGGACTTAATGTCGTCCTCGGTGAAGACGGACTTGTCGTAGTACATGAACCAGGTGTTGCCGGTGAAGGGAATGCCATAGACGCCTCCGTCGGTGCTGGTCACGGAAGCGATCATGGAGTCGGAGTTGTCAGCCAGAACCTGATCCAGATAGGTGCCGCCCAGCTGGGCAATGGCGTCGGCCTGAACCAGAGTACCCAGCTGGTCGTTGGCGAACATGTAGACGTCAGCGGCAGCGGAGGGGTCCTGGGTCACGTTCTTGCCGGCATCGCCTTCAGGGCAGACGGCGTACTCGAAGGTGATGTTCCACTCGGGATGGGCGGTGTTGAACTGCTCGCACATGGTGGGCAGCCAGCTGCTGGAATCAACCTGATCTTCCTGGGGGCCCCAGACCTTCAGGGTGATGTCCTTAACCTCAGCGGCGGGCGCTTCGGTAGCGGCGGGAGCCTCGGTGCCGGCGGGCGCCTGAGTCTCGGCGGGCTTGCTGCTGCCGCAGGCAACCAGGCCGAAGGCCATGGCGCAGACCAGCAGCAGGGCGATGATCTTTTTCATTTGTGTTTCCTCCTGTTTTTAGTGAATTGATATGTGCTCACAGCATCTTGCTGCAAAAGCCAAATTCTACCGGCTCCAATCCAGCGGGAAAGCCGGAAACTCCCCTTTCCCGAAAAAAGTGATTGAAACGTTTCCAACTACAATATACCACCAATAAACGCCCTACGTCAACGAGAAATAGCGCCAAAATTTACGCATTCAATTTTGGGCAGTTTCCACAAAACCCGGTTTTGTCAGAAAACGTGAGGAGCAGTTCACGCTCCGTAATACAGCATTTTGGCCTCGTACGGCCGCAGAATTCCCTGCTCCGTATCCGGGTAGTTGGCGATCAGAGCCCGGGCGTTCCGGAAGGCTTCCGGACACACAAAGGGCGCGTGCTCCCCGGTAAAGTTGCACACCACCAGCAAATGCCCCTCCTGGGTTTCCCGGGTGTAGGCAAAGACCCGTTCATCCTCCGGGCAGAGCAGCGCAAACCAACCGTCCCGGAATACGTCCATCGTCTTGCGCAGGGCAATCAGCCGGCGATAATAGTGGAAAACGGAATCCGGGTCCGCCAAAGCCGCCTCGGCGTTGATTTCCCTGTAGTTTTCGTTGACGGGCAGCCAGGGGGTGCCTGTTGTGAAGCCGGCGTTTTCACCGGCGGTCCACTGCATGGGTGTACGGGCGTTGTCCCGGCCTCTGGCCCAGATGGATTCCATCACATCCCGGGGATCATACCCCTGGGCCGTGCGCTCCCGGTACAGATTGTGAATTTCCAGGTCCTGATACTGCTCCAGCTTCAGGCGGATGTTGGTCATGCCCAACTCTTCGCCCTGATAGATGTAGGGCGTGCCCTGGAGACCATAGAGCATGGTGGCCAGCATTTTCGCGGACACCACCCGGTATTCCCCGTCGCTGCCCCAGCGGGAGACGATGCGGGGAAGGTCGTGGTTGTTGAAAAACAGGCTGTTCCAGCCGACGCCGTACAGCCCCTGCTGCCAGCGGCGGACGCATTCCTTCAGCTTCGGCAGGCTCAGGGGGGCCAAGTCCCACTTTTCCCTGCCGGGCTGCTGATCCAGGCCGATATGCTCAAACTGGAACACCATGCTCAGCTCGCTGCCGTCCGGGGCGCTGTAGCGCCTGGCTCGCTGAACATCCGCGCCCCAGGCCTCGCCCACAGTCACCAGTCCTTCCCCCGAAAGCGCCTCCCGGGACATCTCCCGGAGAAATTCATCCAGACGGGGGCCGTTGATGGTGATGCCCCGGTCCGGGTCCTTGGCGATCTGGTCAATGACATCCAGCCGGAAGCCCGCCACGCCCTTGCGTACCCAGAAGCGGAGCACCTTGTACAGCTCCTGCCGCAGAGCCGGGTTGTCCCAGTTCAGGTCGGGCTGTTCCGGGGCGAACTGGTGGAAATACCACTGCCCCACCTCGGGAACATATTCCCAGGCGGAGCCGCCGAAGACGGCGCGCATATCGTTCGGCGGAGTATCCGCCCCGCCGTCCCGCCAGACATAATAGTCGTGGTAGGGGTTATCCCGGGATTTCCGCGCCTCCCGGAACCAGCGGTGTTGGTTGGAGCTGTGGTTCAGGGTCAGGTCCATCAGGATGCCGATACCCCGCTTTTTCCCTTCCGCTATCAGCTCCTCCATGTCCGCCATGGTGCCGAACAGCGGGTCAATGGCGCAGAAATCGGAAATGTCGTAGCCGTTGTCCACCTGGGGGGAGGCGCAGACGGGGCACAGCCAGATCGCGTCGATACCCAACGTTTCCAGATAATCCAGCCGGGACAGGATGCCCCGCAGATCTCCCACGCCGCTGCCGGTGGAATCCTGGAAGCTCTTGGGGTAAAGCTCATAGAACACGGCGGATTTCCACCAGCCGCGTTTGGTTTTGTCAAGAATTACGTTCGCCATCGGTTTCTCCTGTATGCTCAATTCTTTCTATAGCCGCAAAGACGCGCAGCATCTCTCCCACGCTCCAGGCCTGGGCAAAGCAGCCCTTGCTTTCCGCCGGGAAATCGCCGTCATAGATTTCGGGAAGCTGTCCGGCGCAGCCCTCCCGCAGCATGGGAACCAGGGCGTCCAGCTGACTGCGGACATAGGCGGCGGCTTCCGGACTGTCGCCGTGGGTTTTCAGGTAGGCAAGGTAGAACGCGCCCATGGGGAATACCCATACCGTCCCCTGATGGTAGGCCATATCCCGTTTCATCTGGGGCCCGCCGTAAAAGCCGTGGTACTGGGCGTCCTCCGGAGACAGGGTGCGAAGGCCGCAGGGGGTATACAAATACCGGTACACCGTATCCACCACGCTCCGCTCCTGCTTCGGAGACAGCATGGTGAAGGGCAGGGAAACCGCCCAGATCTGATTGCAGCGAATCTGCTCGTCCGCCGCCGTGCCGGACAGCACGTCTTTTAAGTATCCCTTTTCCGGCATGTAGAACTGCTCTATAAAGGCGCGCTTCACCTTTCGGGCCAGAGCGCC
The DNA here is from genome assembly GCA_945836055.1 of uncultured Clostridia bacterium. GTDB lineage: Bacteria > Bacillota > Clostridia > Oscillospirales > Oscillospiraceae > Faecousia. Next base: position 8,648 of record CAMAKJ010000038.1, read on the forward strand.
GTAGCCGCGCCTGAACCCCAGGGTTTTGGAAAAGGCATCCACGATTCTCAGGGCGTTGTACCAGTAGGCGTTGACCTCCACAGGCTTTCCGTGGCGGGGCGTCGGCAGAATACCGTTGACGCACACATCCATCCAGGTCACCTGGTCCAGGCCGCCGCCGGCCGCGATCAGGCCGTCGGTATCCATATGGATTCCATGGTGTGTTCCTTTCTGATAGGCAGCCAGAATCCGCTCCATCACCGGGTACACCTCCTCGGCGAACGCCCAGTCACCGGTGCGCTGCACATACTGCCAGACGCAGTCGATCAGCAGCAGGGCGGCATCCACCGTGTTGTACATCGGGGCGTTCTCCCCTTCCGGGAAGAGGTTGGGCACCAGGCCGTCTTTTTCATAGGCCAAAAAGGTTTGCAGAATGCTTTTTGCGTCGGCATACCGCCGGGTTGCCAGGCAGCAGCCGGGCAGCGCGATCATGGTATCCCGCCCCCAGTCGCTGAACAGGGGGTAGCCTGCCAGAATGGTCTTACCATTGGTAGAATCCCGGCGGGCAATGAAGGCGTCGGCGGCAGCCGCCAGCTGCTTCGCCACGGGGTCGGAAAGACCGCAGTCCCGCTCCAGATTTTCCAGGCGCCGATTCTGCTGTGCCAGCATATCCCACCCGGACGTCGGAGACGGGTCGGCGGAAAAGACAATTTCAAAGCGCAGGGTCTGCCCGGGCTTCACCCTTCTGGTGACGGCGCAGCAGGCTGCGGCATAGCCGCTGTCAGGGCGTCCGTCCTTCCCGTCTTCCGAGTAGGAAAGCCGCTGCCAGGAAACGGGACGTTTTTCGATTCTGGCATCGGTGGTCACATACATGCGCTGCTCCCCGGAGCGAATGCATCCGTCCCGAAAAACAAACCGCTTATCCTGCCCGGAAAGGGCGTCCTCCTTGGGCGCGAACTTCAGCCAGGGAACTATCTCCAGGGTGAAGTCGGCTCCGGAGCGGTTTTCCACGGTGTACAGCACGGCGGAGGCATTCCGCTCCCAAGCGGTGCAGAGCCGCCGCTCCACCATCACGCCCTGCACGTGGTAGCGCCAGCAGGGGGTGTATTCGTAGGTAAAGCTGCATAAGGTTCGGTAACCGTCCTCTTCGGCGGCGCCGTCGGCAAAGCGCTGGGTGGACAGGAAGCCCTCCCGGTTCTCCAGCTTCCATTTTTCGCTCAGCCGGTGAACCAGGGTGATACGCCGGTTGGGCGCCGGGTCCGCCGCCACCAGAATTCCCTGGTCGCAGCGGGGCATGGAAAATGCCGCCGTGGCAGAGGCGTAGCCGCCCAGGCCGTTTGTCAGCAGAAAGCTGACCTCCTGCGCCCGTTCCAGGGTACGCAGATCCTGTTTTCCGTAAAGAAACCGCATAGACGCCTCCCTGCGCAGCTGCAATGTTTCGGAAAGTTTCGTTTCTGTAAAGTATAGTATGTTTTTCGGGATTCGTCAATCTCTTGATGACGAATCCCGAAAAAACAACAGATTGAACAAAAACAGCGTTAATATTTTGGACGAAAAGGCAATTCCTTTTTCCCCGTCCGCCATTGTATAATGTCTCCATTCTTTCCAAAAGGAGGCGCCAATGGCAACACTGGAAGACATTGGCCGTGCCCTGGGCGTGTCCAAGAGCACGGTTTCCAAGGCGCTGAGCGGCGCGGGGGATGTGAGCGAGGCCATGCGCAAGGCCGTTCTTGAAACGGCCGTGGAGCTGGGCTACTCCAGGCTCCACCGGAGCGACGAAGCGGCGCGGATTGCCGTGTTCATCACCAACATGGACTTTTCCCGGCCCGAGGACTTCGGTTATGACATTCTGGTGGGCTTCCGCAAGCTGGCGGAGCCTGCCGGCTACCATGTGTCCATCATTGCCCTGAACCATGAGATGGAAAACAGCAGCACCTATGACGAATACATGATGCGGGGCAATTACGAGGGCGGCTTCTTCCTGGGCCTGTCCCTGGACGACCCCTGGCTGAAGGATTTCGCCTCCTGCCGGACGCCGGCGGTTCTGTACGACAACCGGGTCAGCGGCAACCCTGCGGTAACCTATGTCGGCGCGGACAACATGGAGGCCATGCAGCTCGCGGTTTCCTATCTCAAAGGGCTGGGGCACCGGAAAATCGGCTACCTGAGCAGCGAATTGGGTGCCTATGTCTACCAGCAGCGTTATCTGGACTTTTTCCGGGCCCTTCAGGAAAACGGCCTGCCCTGCGACCAAAGTCTTGGCAGGAGCTCCCTGCTCCCCTCTGTATGCGTCACGGAGCATCTGCCCGTGCTGCTCTCCCAGGGCTGCACCGCCATCGTATGCAGCCACGACGCCCTGGCCATCCAGGTGTTGGCCCGGTGCCGGGAGCAGGGCATCCGGGTACCGGAGGACTTGAGCGTCCTGGGCTTTGACGATCTTCCCGCCTGCGCTTCCACTGTGCCGCCGCTGACCACGATTCGCCAGAACCGGACGGAAATCGGCAAAAGCGCCTACTGCGCCCTGAGCAGTCAGATTCACGGCGTTCCCCTGAGCACCTTCCTGCTGCACACGGAGCTAATCCTCCGCGGCTCCTGCACCGCCCCGTCGAAAACCACTTAATAAAATGTGCTTATCGGGATAACTCAGCAAAGCGGTAAATTGCAGTTTATCGGGCACCTGTTTCGTAGGGCGGGGTCATGACCCCGCCGA
>CAMAKJ010000039.1 GCA_945836055.1 uncultured Clostridia bacterium
AACGTTGTCGGCGGGGTCATGACCCCGCCCTACGAAACAGGTGCCCGATAAACTGTAATTTGGCAGAGAAAAGACCACAATTCAGCATTTTGCATTCTGCATTTGGCAGCGCTCCCGCTCCAACCGTTCCCGTTCCGCCTGGCTCAGGCGGAGGTAGTTGGGGGTCAGGGCTGCGCCGTCGCCGGGTTCGCCCGCGGCGATTTTTTGGGCTGCCAGCAGCGCCACACCGACGGCGCGCTGGTGCATCCGGTGCTCCGGAGGCAGAACCAGATTGGGAACCTCTTCGGAAAGGGTGCGGTAGGTTAAGATACTGCCGTCGCCCACCAGAAACACCGGCTCTTTCAGGGCAAGAAGCTCCTGCTTCAGCTGCTCCAAAGAGATGGCCCGGTCTTCCGTGATGCAGTCTGGCTGTCCTCGGTTTACATAATACAGTGCGTTGTACACCTGGCTCCGCCGGGCGTCCATCACGGGGCAGACGTAGCCCTGGTATGCCCCAAGAGACAGGGCCATGGCTTCCAGAGTGCTCACGCCATAGCAGGGCAATTCCCCGCCCCAGGCAAAGCCCTTGGCGGCGGCAACGCCGATGCGCACCCCGGTAAAGGAACCGGGGCCGGCAGCCACGGCCACCGCGTTTACGTCCGCGACGGTTTTGCCGCACTGCTTCAGCAGATTTTCCGCCATGACCATGAGGGTCTGGCTGTGGGTCAGGCCGGTGTTCTGGTAGCTCTCCCCCAGCAGTCTGCCGTCCTCCAGCAGGGCTGTGGAGGCGGCCTTCGCGCTGGTTTCAAAGGCTAAGATCAGCACCAAAATTCCCTCCCTCAATGGTGATGCGCCGGGTGTTCTCCCCCAGCTTTTCAATGGCGACAGTCACCGCGCCCGCCATGGCCTCGGCGATGTTTTCGCTCCACTCTACGGCACACACGCCGCCCCGGTCCAGATAGTCCTCCCAGCCGATGTCGAACAGGTCGTCGGCAGAGGAAAGCCGGTACATGTCAAAGTGAAACAGGGGCAGCCGGCCGCCTAAGTATTCGTTGACAATGGTATAGGTGGGGCTGGTGACGGTCTCCCCACACCCCAAGCCCCGGGCAAGTCCTCGGGTAAAGGCGGTTTTCCCCGCCCCCAGATCACCCCGGTAGGCCAGCACCGTCCCGGCGGGGATGATTCTTCCCAAAGCCGCGCCCAGCGCTTCCGTCTCCTCCGGGGAGGTTGTGATGTAGTCCATAATGCTTCCTCATCCGTTTCTCTACCGTAGGGCGGGGTCATGACCCCGCCGGGGCAGTTCGTTTTCCGTATAACTGTAAAAACAATCCTCCTGCCACCTTGCTGGTTTTGCTTCAATATAGTTCCATATTCGTTCGTAGTCAGCTTGATTTCGGATGATGTGGTCGTGAAAAGAGGTCTGCCATACTCTGCATCCGGGATAAATGAGGTGAATCTGGTGTGTGACATGGGATTTGTATTGTCCGACAACGGTAGACAAATCGACATTCTGTTCATTCAGAATGAGAATACCATGCACATGATTGGGCATGACAACAAATTTATCTACCTTTACAGTGGGAAAATGCTGTGGGATATTTTCAAAACTTCGCTTTGCAATTTCACCAAATTGGTTCAACTCCGTACCGGATTGGGAGAACAGGCAACGCTTTTCCCAGGTACAGATCGTCACAAAGTAGTAGTTTGACGCGGTGTAATCAAAAAACTTCAATCTGGGACTTTTCCGGGATGGGAAGCGCTCAAAATCGTCATTTTTCACCATATCATCAACCATCCAATAAGCCATGGCAGGCGGCGGGGTCATGACCCCGCCCTACGGATTGGCGTTCTTCAGCTTCTCCGCCTGATCGGCAGTGGCGAGGGCGTTGATGATTTCGTCCAGGTCGCCGTCCATGACGGCGTCAATTTTGTACAGCGTCAGTCCCACCCGGTGGTCGGTAACCCGGCCCTGGGGGAAATTGTAGGTGCGGATGCGTTCGTTGCGCATGCCCGTGCCCACCTGGCTGCGGCGAAGGCCGGTGACCTCACTGTCCAGGCGCTCCTGCTCCAGCTCATAGAGCTTGCTGGCCAGCATCCGCATACACTTTTCCCGGTTTTGAATCTGGCTCCGCTCCTCCTGGCAGGCGACGACGATTCCCGAAGGCTTGTGAATCAGCCGGACGGCGGAGGAGGTTTTGTTGATGTGCTGGCCGCCCGCCCCGCTGGAGCGGAAAACCTGCATCTCAATGTCGGCTGGGTTGATCTGTACGTCCATCTCTTCCATTTCCGGCAGCACCGCGACGGTGGCGGTGGAGGTGTGCACCCGGCCGCCGGATTCCGTCTCCGGCACCCGCTGCACCCGGTGAACGCCGGATTCGTATTTGAGACGGGAGTAGGCGCCCCGGCCGCTGACGATAAAGTCTGCTTCCTTCACGCCTCCAAGCTCCGTTTCGTTCAGGTTCATGATTTCAATGCTCCAGCCCATTTTCGCGGCGTACATGGAGTACATCCGCAGCAGGCTGTGGGCAAACAGGGCGCTTTCCTCTCCCCCGACGCCGCCGCGAATTTCCATGATCACGTTTTTTTCGTCGTTGGGGTCCTTGGGCAGCAGCAGAATCTGCAGCTTTTCGGAAAGGGCTTCCTTCTGCGCCTTGGCGGCGGCGAAGGTTTCCTGACAAAGCTCCTTCATTTCCGGGTCGCCCATCAGCTCCTGGGCGTCCGCCATGTCCTGCTCCGCCTGACGGTATTCCTGATAGGTCTGGACAATCGGTTCCAGGTCGTTTTTCTCCCGCAGCAGCTTCGCCGCTTTCTGAGGGTCGGCGTAGAAATCCGGCTGCTCGGATTTGGCGCAAAGCTCTTCATACTTGTTGCAGATGGCCTGTAATTTTTCCAGCATAGAAGGTTCTCCAAAAAATCGACATTTTTCCAGACATACAACCCGGTTTCGGGGGAATGTTAGGAGCGGCGGAAGACGTTCAGCACGCAGCTGGCGGTATCGGTGAGGCTTTCTGTTCGCCGCAGACGCTCCGCTCCCGCCTTTCCGATGCGGAAAACGTGGGGCGTCATGGCAAGCAGATTTTCCACCTGATTTCCGGTTACGGTAAAGGAAAACCGGATGGGAACGGATTTTACCAGGGTAAAGCCCGGCAAATCCGGTACGGTTTCCTTGTGCTTGTGAAGAATTTCGTCATAAATCACGCTTTTCAGCCCCAGCAGATGATCCTCCGCCGCCAGCACCTGGAAGAAGTATCCGTCCGGACGAAGAACCCGGCGAAATTCCTCCGGCACCGTCAGGGCGAACAGGCTGGTAACCAGGCCGCAGCTCCTGTCGGCAACGGGAATGTGGGAAGCGGTGGCGCAGAGCCAGAGGGCATCCTTGTATTTCCCGGCGGCGCAGCGGACGGCCTCCCGGGAGATGTCCATTCCGGTGAGGGGCAGTCCCAGGGCGGAAGCCAGGCGGGCGGAATAATACCCTTCCCCGCAGCCCACGTCCAGAATTTCCCCGGTGACGTGCAGTTCCCTGGCGGTTTCAATCAATGTGTCGGCGATGGGTGCGTAGAATCCGGCGTCCAGAAAAGCGCGGCGGGCGTTCACCTGCTCTTTCGTATCGCCGGGGTGCAGGGAGTGCTTCTGCTGCACGGTGAGCAGATTCACATAGCCCTGCCGGGCGATGTCAAAGCAGTGGCCGCTGGGGCAGACGCAGGACTTGCCCGGGATATTCAGTTTGCTACCGCAAATCGGACAGATTAAGTCCATTCTGCAACCCTCCATCCTATAGTATACCGCATTTTCTTCGTTACGTCAAACGGTAATCGAGAAAAATGGGAAACAGAAACGCTTTGTAAGCAAGCACAGCTTGTGGGTATTTAGAATATGTTTATCTGTCGTCAACTTAAGTGCCAAGGTACTGTTTACCACTGTCATTGCGAGGAGCGAAGCGACGTGGCAATCCGTATTCTTTTGGAACGGGTTGCTTGTTGGGGCATGGAAAAGGGAACGGATTGCCACGCCAGTGTGAGCACTGGCTCGCAATGACAGACTTTTTTACAGCCCCCTTGGGCAGGAAGAATATTCAAACCATACCGGAGGTGATTCTATGCGGCGAATTCTGGCGGTTTTGATCGCCCTGAGTCTTGTGATTCTCCCTGCCGACGGGGCGGAGAGCACAAAATATGTGGCGCTGACCTTTGACGACGGCCCCTCCGGGCGGTATACCCGGCAGCTGCTGGACGGGCTGTGGGAGCGGGAGGTGAAGGCGACCTTCCTGCTGTGCGGCTACCGGATCAAGGACTATCCCGACATCACCCAGCGGATTGTGGACGAGGGGCATGAAATCGGCGTTCACGGCTACACCCACGAGAATATGAAGAACATGAGCCGCCGCGCCATAGCCGCCGAGATCATGGACATGGAAGCGCTGCTGCCGGAAGGGTGCAAGCCGGTGTTTCTCCGCCCGCCGGGAGGCTGCTGCAGCGACGCCGTCCGACAGGTGGCGGAAGCCCGGGGGCTGGCAATTCTCAGCTGGTCGGTTGATCCCCGGGACTGGGCGACCTCGGACACGTTAGCGGTGGAGCGGGCGGTTTTGAAAAACGTAAAGGACGGGGACATCGTACTGCTCCACGACATGACGGTCAGCTCCGTCCGGGCGGCGCTGGATATTGTGGACGCTCTGCAGTCCCAGGGCTTTACCCTGGTCACGGTATCGGAGCTGGCAAAGCGCCGGGGGGTGAAGCTGAAGCCGGGGAAAACCTATGCCTGCTTTCCGCCGGAGGCGGCCAGTGGCCGCTGACAATACGTGAACAGGTGGTCTGTTTTCTCTACGCCATCGGGTTTTCATTAAGGTATGATTGCCCCCGGCAAACATGATGATTTTGATTCGCTGCGCGGAGCACCATGCTCGATTCGTTGCGTGGCTACCATTATGCGGTGCTGCCCTATATAAAACGCTGCCATCCAAAACTGGATGGCAGCGTTTGACAATTTGGCGTTACCCCACCTGATTTTCAAAGGCGGTGACTTCGCTGGCGGCTTCCATGGCGAAGTAGGCGCGAAGCACATCCTCGGCCACGGGGGCCAGGGAAGCTCCGTGGGCGGCCTTTTCACCGTAGATGGCCACGGCGATTTCCGGATCCTCCATGGGGGCGAAGCAGACGAAGGAGCCGTGGTCGGAGCCGCCGGAGGAGTGCTGGGCGGTGCCCGTCTTGGCGCACACGGCTACCGGGAAGGGGTCTAAGTCCTGGTTGCCGCCGAAGTATTTGCAAGCGGTGCCGCCGAACTCGGTGACGACCTTGCGCATACCTTCAATGTAGGTGTTGTAGGTGGTGGAGGCAATTTCCATCTGGCTCATGATCTGGGGAGAATTCTCCATGATGAGGCTGTTGTAGTCGGAGGAAACCACCCGGCTTAAGAAGGTGGCCTTCATCCGGGTGCCCTGATTGGCCAGGGTGGAGGCGTAGACGCACAGCTGCAGGGGGGTGAACCGGTTTTCTGCCTGGCCGATGGCGGCCAGAACACGGTCGCCTGCGGTGATCTGGGAATCGACGCCGGTTTCGCCGTAGGTGGCTTTCTTACTTTCCGCGTTGGTACGCCAGCCGGTCTTTTCCGTAAGCTCAATGCCGGTAGGTTCGCCGAGACCAAAGCCCTTGGCGGTTTCGTCCAGCATGTCGATGGTCATGCGGCTGCCAAGCTCGTAGAAGAAGTAGTTGCAGGAGACCTTCAGCGCGGCGGTGGCGTCCACGTCGCCGTGGGTGGCGCCGGGGTTGGACGACCAGATCAGGCAGGTAGGCGAGAAGCCCGCGTACTTGGTAAAGACGCCCTTATCGGTGATGATTTCACCGGGGGTGTACAGGAGGTTGCCGTATTTGTCCCGGTTTTCCATGGCGGCAACCAGGGTGCACATTTTGAAGGCGGAGCCGGGGGCGTAGTAAGCGCCGAAGGCCCGGTTGAAGAAGGGCTTCATGGGGTCCTCCTCAATCTTTGCCCAGTCCTGGTTCATGGTGGCCAGGTTAAAGCTGGGGTAGCTGGCGCAGGCCAGAATTTCGCCGGTTTTCACCTTCATGACCACCACGGCGGCGCCCTCCGCGTCCAGGCCGGCGCCGTCGTCCTTGGCGGTTCTGCGCTCCGGGTCGGTGATCTCCTTCATAACCCGCTCCAGGGAATCCTCGGCGATGCCCTGCAGCTCAATGTCGATGGTGGTTTCCACGTTGTTGCCGGCGATGGGAGTGTAGACGCTGCCGGTTTTCTGATCCACCCGGTAGAACTGCTCGACGATGGTGCCGTCTCTGGAAACCACGTCCACGCGCTGGCCGTCGATGCCGTGGAGGTAGTCCTCAAAGGCCTCCTCAAAGCCGGACTGGCCGATATAGGCGTCCATGGAATAACCCAGATCGCCGTACTTTGCCCAGTCGTCTGCATCCATGCCGCCCATGTAGCCCAGGATGTGTGCGCCGTACTTGGTGTGGTATTCCCGGACGGTGGAGGATTCCACCATGAGGCCGGGGGTGTTCAGCTCCAGAATCGCGGACAGATCGTCGTCGGACACGTCCTCGATGAAGGTGTAGGTGGGCAGGTTGGAAATACCGCGCAGGTCAAATTCGTAGCGGATACCGATGACCGCCCGAGCGTCCTCGTCGGACCATTCCTCGGGAATTTTGTACCGGTCGCGGAGCTTCTGAATGAGCAGGGGCGCGGTGATGTCCGAGTCCAGCTCCCGGTCCACCATAAAGCTCTGGAAGTGGGTCTGCCAGGAGGTGGCGAAGTCGTTGAGGGTGTACTCGAAGGGCCGGGTTTTGCTCACCGGGAAGTGGTCGTTGTAGGTGATGTTCAGCTCCTGGCATTTCTTGACCAGGGTGTACAGCGCCTCGTTGGTCTGGCCGTAGGACTTGATAACGTAGTGGTTGAACACCAGATCGTAGCTGGCGCGGTTGCCCACCAGGACGTTGCCGTTCCGGTCGAGAATGTCGCCCCGGGCGGCGCGGACGGTGGTGATAGTGGTGTATTTTGCGATGTTGTCGGTGTTGCCGTCGGTTTCGATGATCTGAAGATCAAACAGCTTCACGGCGAACAGCGCCAGAATCAGACTGAAGAGCACCAGCAGTATGATGGCGCGAAAACGGCTTATTCTTTCCATGTGGTTCCTCCGATAAGGCCGATTTTATTGATAAGCGAGTAAAGCGGGATCATCACTGCCCAGCTGTAGGCGGCGGTGAGCAGGAAGGAGAAAATCCGATCCCAGCGGGTCAGCCCCAGGGCCATGCCCACAATGTAAAGCCCCAGCTCGTACAGCGTCAGCGCCGCTCCCGCGCTGAACACGATGGACAGCTTTGTCCGCCGCAGCCAGGCCTGCCGGATCAGAGTGGCGGCGATGCCGATGAAGCTCAGCAGGGCAATGCAGTAAGGCCCCGGCGCGGAGCCGGAAAAATAGTACAGTGTGGACGTGATGAGCACGAACAGACTGCCCACATCCACGCCCTCGATCACCGTCATCAGCAGAATGCCGCACACGGCCAGATCCGTGGTGGCGCCGAAAAAGCGGAACCGGCTCAGAATGACATCCTGCACGGTGAGCAGCAAAATCAGGGTCAGAATATACAGCCCCCATTTGGCCAGCCGAAGGCGCTGCAGCTGGGTGGTGTGAAACAGCTTGGGCAGGCTGATTTTCTGGGAGTCCGGCTTAAAGTCCGATTGCTTTCGTCTCAGCATGGCGCCTCCTTCAGCCCAGGGGGGCGCTGTAGGGCTGGGTTTCCTCGTTTGCCTGGGTCTCTTCCGGGGAAGAGGCGGCGGGGGTACTGACAACCTCGGTGGTGTACTCGGTGATGATGAACAGCTGCTCCAGGGAGTTGATGTCGGCGGCGGGGTCCAGCAGGGCGAACTTGGCAACGCCCGTTTCCTCAAAGCCCGCGTCCACAACGTAGCCCATAATCAGACCCCGGGGATACACCGTGGAGCCGGAGGTCACCACCTGATCCTTGTTGCGGATGATGGCGTCGGAGGGCAGGTAGTTCATCTGAAGCAGGGTATCGTTGCCGCTGGTGTAGCCGCCGCGAACCATGCCGTTGTAGCCGGAGGTGGCGATGGTTCCGGAAATTTCCAGAGTGGAGTCCAGCACGGTTTTGACCACGGCGTAGTTGACGCCCGCCTCCGTGACCAGGCCCACCACCTCGCCGTTGGCGGTGATGGCGCACATATTCGCCTGAATGCCCGCGTTGGTGCCCCGGTTGATGGTGAAGGTGCTCTCCCAGTCCGAGGTGCTCCAGCCGATGATATAGGCGTCCACCAGCTTGTAGTCCTCGTTGGTGGCCTTTAGATCCAGAAGACGGCGCAGACGTTCGTTTTCACGGGCAACCGCGTCGGCCTGACGGGCCACGTCCTCCATCTGGGCGATTTTCTCTTCCAGAACCTTGTTCTGGGCGTCCAGCGCCTCGTAGCGGAACATATAGCTGTAGTATTTTTCCGCGGTGTTGGTCAGCGCGGTGCCCGCCGCCCGGAAGGGGGCCAGCACCCCCTGGACGATGACGCCGGGAAGGGACTGGTTGGAAATGCCGCTGTAGATGGCCAAACCGGCGGTCAGCAGCGCGGCAATCACCAGAATAATCTTCACCTTGGTGTTGAACAGGTTTCTCATACGGTATCCTCCATCTCTTCCGGCGCGATGCGGCGCAGGGCTTTCTGCAGCCGGCACACGGGAAGTCCCATAACATTGTAATAATCGCCCTCCAGCTTCTCGCAGAACAGCGCCGCGCCGCCCTGAATCCCGTAGGCGCCGGCCTTGTCCATGGGTTCGCCGCTTTGGACGTAGCGTTTGATTTCTTTTTCACTGAGTTCGCGGAAGTGCAGGTGGGTGACCTCCGTAAAGGTCTCCGATTTGTCCCCATACAGGACGGTGCAGCCGGTCATCACCTGGTGATCCCGCCCGGAGAGCAGCCGCAGCATCCCTTCGGCTTCCTCGGCGCTGTGGGGCTTGCCCAGAATCCGGCCCTGGCACACCACGATGGTGTCGGCAGCCACTACCACATCCTCCGCCTCCCGGATGACAGTCAGGGCCTTCAGGCGGCTGACCCGGGCCACCTCGTCAAAGGGCGGCTTCCCGGCGTCCATGGTTTCGTCAATATCCGCCGCCCGGACGGTAAAGGGAATATGAAGAAGCCCCAAAAGCTCTCTGCGCCGGGGCGACCCGGATGCCAGAATCAGACGCATGGCAGTATCCTCTCTAAAATGCTGAATGTAAAATGGTCAGCGGCACCAAAACCCATGTCATTGCGAGCCAGTCCGCAGACTGGCGTGGCAATCCGTTCCACTTGCAAGCCAGAGGCTTGCGTGTGCCTTTGGCACACAAACGACCCTGATCCATGTCACTCGCAGAGCGATAAAGGGAACGGATGCATCACTGACATACCTATTGCGCATTACGCCAGTGAATTCTAAATTATTGAACGTATAAATCCTTCCAGGTTGGATTTTTGCTCTCTACCAATTTATTTTTCCGCTTCCGGTTCCAGCCCTTGATCTGTTTCTCACGTTCCAGTGCGGCTTTCACATCGGATGTGCTTTCATAATACACAAGCTTGTGAACGTCGTATTTTGCTGTGAAGGCGTTGGGGTCAAGGTGGTTCCGGTGCTCGGCGACTCTCCGGACAAGATTTCCGGTTACGCCGACATACAGTACCGTATTCAGATTGTTTGACAGAATGTAGACGTAGTATTCCATGGTTATGCGACCTCTTCTGAACGTTGTGCTACTGCAGGGGAAAAACGGATTGCCACGCCAGTCTGCGGACTGGCTCGCAATGACATGATACTGTGGTTTACTCTACCCCTCTTAAATACAACCCTCTGGTGCACGCACCCGGATCGAAGGGGGCGGGGTTCATGTAGTCGTCCAGCACCCGGTCAACTTCCCGGGCGTTTTCGGTGGTGAAGTACATGCGCATGGCCCACAATCCCAGCTTGCCAAGATCGTCCTGACGGTCCAGCCAGCTCAGTTTCTTGCCGTTGAGCAGGACGCTTCGGCAGCTGTCGCCGTCCCGGATGACCGGGAATTCCGCGCCGGTTTTGTCGATTAAGCGGGTGGGCTTTAAGTGGCAGGTGCACTCCCCTGTCTTGTTGTGAATCAGGCAGTGCTCCGTCACCATCAGGGGCAGACGGCCGTAGCCGATCAGTTCGGCGTTTACCGCCTTGCTCACGTCTCGGATCTGGGGCAGGGTCATTTCAAAGCTCACGGTGGCGGAGGCCAGCTCGAGGGAACGCATCACGTTCATGGAAGCGGAGTTGTAGACGTTCAGGCCGAAATCCCCGTGCACCCGCAGCCCCGCGTCCCGGGCGGGGCCAATGAGGCCGAGATTGCCAACCAGCGCATCCCGGACGCCTGCGGCGCGGAGGACCTCCAGTCCCTTTTTGATCTTGGGCAGCTCCCCGTCGTGGACGATCCTCGGCAGCACCGCCGCCAGCCGCCCCCGCTGCACCAGCCGGGCGCACAGCTCGCTGTCAGACAGCAGAATGTGCATGGGCACGTACAGCAGCGTGGTTTCCAGATTGAGCAGAACGGGAGTCAGCTGCTCCCGGGTGGTGACCTGGATGGTCAGCCCGGGCAGACCGCCCGGGCCTTTGAACTGGGGCACGGGCTTGGGCTTGCGAATCACCGGCTCCTCCCGCCGGGCGCGGATGGCGGTGAGCTGGTTCAGCACGTCCCGGCGCATGGCGTTGATGGCGGCGGCGGAGATAATCAGTCCCGGGTCCACCCGGGTGCGCACCTCCACGCACCGGTAGGGCGTGCCGCCGGTTTTGGCCACCCGCTGGGCCAGCATGGCCCCGGTGAGGGCGATGTTCTGCGCCCGCTCCGGCATGGGGCCCTCCGAGCGGCAGGTCCGCCCCTCCGGGTCCGTGGCAATGAGACAGCTGCCGTCCACGGTGACCATGGCCTGAAAGTGAATGTCCACCAGCTGGGTCTCCCCGGACTCGTAGGATTGCCGGGAGGCCTGAAGCCATTGGGGATCGTCGGCGGTTTCCTGGCGGACGCCGAACATTTTGGCATCGATTTTGCCGGTATAGTAGCCGTCGGTGAAGCCCTGGCGGTTGAAGGCGGTGTACAGGGCGTCCATCATGGGCTTGGTGACGGTGAGCTCGTCCAGCGCCTTGCGGTACACGGCGGTGACGGTGGCCACATATTCCGGCCGCTTCATCCGGCCCTCCAGCTTTAAGGAGGCCACCCCCATTTCCTGCAGCTCCCGCAGGTAGGGAATCAGACAGTTGTCCTTGAGACTTAAGGGGTATTTCTCCTGCCAGTGGGTATAGCCGTAGCTCTGGCGGCAGGGCTGGGC
>CAMAKJ010000040.1 GCA_945836055.1 uncultured Clostridia bacterium
TCCATGCCGCCCACAATCAGCCGCTTCAGGGGCAGCTCCGTGGCGATACGCATGTACATATCGATGTCCAGCGTATTGTGGTGGGTGACGAAGGGACGGGCAGCGGCGCCGCCGGCGATGGTATTCAGCACCGGGGTTTCCACCTCGATGTACTGTCTGTCATCCAGATAGTTGCGCATGAACTTAATGAACCTGGAACGGATCACGAAGTTCCGCTTGACCTCCGGGTTCACCATCAGATCCACATAGCGCTGGCGGAACCGGGTCTCCTTGTCGGTCAGGCCGTGGAACTTTTCCGGTAGGGGCAGCAGGGACTTGCTCAGCAGGGTGGCCTCGTGGACGCGGACGGAGATTTCCCCCCGTTCCGTCTTGAACACATCGCCCGCTACACCGACGATGTCGCCGATGTCGTATTTCTTGAAGCGATTGAATTCCGCCTCATCCATCTCGTCGAACTTGACATAGAGCTGAATGCGGCCGGTGCTGTCCTGCAGATCGCAGAAGGAGACTTTGCCCATCCCCCGCTTGCTCATGATGCGGCCTGCCAGACGGACGGACTTGCCCTCCATGGCCTCATAATTGCTCTTGACAGCGGCGGAATCGGCGGTCACTTCGAACCTGGTCTGGATGAAGGGGTCGAAGCCTTCGGCCCGGAGGGCGTCCAGCTTCTCCCGGCGAACCCGAACCTGGTCGCTCAGGGGCATTTCGGACTGCGGTACAAACTTTGCCATTGCTCAGCCCTCGCGCGTCACGCTGACAACCTTCATGGTGAAGGAACCGGCAGGCGCGTTTACAATGAAGGTTTCTCCGGCAGCCTTGCCCACAATGGCGCGGCCGAAGGGGGAGTCGTCGGAGAGCTTATATTCCATGGGGTTGGCCTCCTGGGAGCCGGTGATCCGGTACTCCGTCTGCTTGCCCTTCTCGTCCTCCACCACCACGGTGCAGCCCAGGCCTACCCGGCCGGTGGCCTCGTTCTCGTCCTCGATGACGACGGCATGGGACAGAATGTCCTCAATCTCGGCAATGCGTCCGTAGAGCTTGGCCTGTTCGTTCTTGGCGGCATCGTACTCGGAATTTTCGGACAAGTCGCCGTAGGAGCGGGCTTCGGCGATCATCGCCGCGACTTCCCGTTCACGGGTGGTTTTCAGGTAATTCAGTTCCTTCTCCAGGTCGGCAAGACGCAGGCTTGTAATCTTGTATTCCTTTGCCATATTCAAAATCCTTTCTCAGAAAAAGTATCCATAGCTCCGAATATTATAGAAGAATTATGCCCCATAGTCAAGATTTTTTTGCTGTTTCCCGGTGAAAGAATGGAGGATGACGGCAAGTCATCCCCCAAATGGTTTTTCTTCAGATCTGCGCCTCAGCCGCCTCTTCGCGGTACAGCCGGGCTGACAGGAACGCTATCACCGCCACAGCCGCCATCAGAATTGCCTCCAGCGCGGGAATGGGCAGGCAGCTGCTGAGAATGACGGTCACGGCGTCCACGGCAAAGTGAATGCCCATGGCCGCGGCAAAAAAGCCCCAGCGGTGATACCGTACAGCCCGGTACACCAGATACGACAGGGCAATCTGCAGAACCACAGCCGTAACCCGTTCCATGCCCACCATCAGGAACATGTAAGGCGGCAGCGTGCAGAGCTGGGAAACCGTGGTCATAAAGGACGCCTGCGCTGTCTCGTCCAAACCTGCCAGGGTGGCTTCCAGACCGCCGCCGTTGATGAGCGCAGCGGTGGCCAGATTGGAAATGCAGGCAAGGCCGCCGATCAGAATGGCCTCAATGCCGCCATGACCCACGCCGTACATCAGGGCCGTATGTCTGTTCAGGCGCTTTTTCAGAAAAAACTTCATGGTTACCAGCCGGCCGCACTCCTCAAAGACGGCAGCGGCGATGCCGCCGTAAATGGCGTACAGCCAGCGGTTGCCTGTCAGCTTTTCCCCAAAGACGCCGTACATGACCGTGTGAAGCAGCTGCTCCAGCACCATGGCAAACAGGACAAAGGTCACCGCGCCCAGAAGCAGGTCTGTGACTTTTGCTTTGGTTTTGACTTTCAGGACAATAAACAGTGCGACGGGCAGGCCGACGCTGAGGACCAGGCTGACTGCCATGGCCAGGATATTCGCTGCGGGTACTGTGTTCATCATATTCCATCCTTTCCTTATCCGAGTCCGGTTTTTTGAACCAGGGTTTCATAGAGTTTCATCGTGCTTTCCCGGTCGGCACCGCTGAGCACCAGGGTTTTGCTGCCCTTCGTCAGAATAACGCAGCTTTCCGGGCGATAATAGGTATAGCGGGTGTAGGTGCCGAATTCCCCGTTTTCAAAGGTGCCCAGGAGCAGCCGGAAGCTGCCGACACCAAAGGTGCGCGTGCCGCCCACATTGCCCTCCCGGTATTCGATGCTGTCGATATCCGCGTATTTCACCGTCAGATCGTCATAGTAGGAGGCTTCCACTGTGAAGCAGTCGTCGCCGAAGCGGTACTCGATTTTACCGGTGAACAGCATAGCCGCTACAAAAATCAGAATCACTGCCCCATATACAATGGCGGCTTTGAAAATGGCAGAAGCCGTTTTGTCCGGCGGCGCAGACTTCCCCTGAGAAGGATGCTTCCGGTCATAAAGGTAGGAGTAGACGATGGGCACGATGGACAGGGCGAATGCGGCGGCAATGGTGACGATCATCCCAGGCGTCTCCGGCAGCAGGGCGGCAAGCACCATCGCCGCGCCGCCGATGGCCCACACCTTTCCGCCGAAGCGGTGGGTGGCAGTCCAGTTTTCCTCACTGTTCAGCGTCCAGGGGACCCGAATGCCTATGGTGTAGTTGGGGCGGCATTTGGGAAAGTAGTTGCCGATGGCGATGAACATCACCCCAAGCCCGGCGGGGAGCAGGCGCCAGATCCGGAATTCCCAGCCCAGGGCCAGAGCGTAGGTCATGCCGCTGGTGAGCAGGGAGATGCAGGGCACCAGCCAGAACACCAGATTCACCACTTTTTTGCTCTGATTCCAGTTCTTCGGGTCGTGAAACGTAAAGAAGAGCACCAGCCAATGGGCAGCCAGCAGCGCCAGCGGGGGAATGAAAACCGCGAAGGCCTTCACAGACCATCCGTCCGCCTCCCCGTCAGCGCCCCAGTGGGTGGCAAATTCGCCGGGCAGCCGGTTCCACAGGAGCAGCCCCAGGACGATGGGCAGCAGGGCCAGCAGAGAAGAGGCCAGAATTTTTCCTTTATGCTCCTTCCACATGGCTGTCACTTCCTTTCAGATCGGAGATCCAGAGCATAATTTCCTCCAGCACCGAGGCATTCAGTTCATAGAAAATGTATTTCCCCTCCCGGGTGTCGCAGATCAGGTCGGCATCCTTGAGAACGGATAAGTGCCGGGACACGGCGGCGGCGGTAATGTCAAAATGGTCGGTAATCTCCCCAGCGGAAAGCCTGCCGGCCTTGAGCAGATTCAGGATTTCCCGCCGGGTAGGATCGGCCAGCGCTTTTAAGGTTTGCTGCAGCGCCATGGCGTGCCCTCCTTGCTGAACATTTAACGTTTAACTGAATTGTTAAATGAATAGTACCACAAAATGAATCCCCTGTCAAGGGGAAATCCCGTGACAGGGGAAAACTCTACGCCTTCTGGAAAATCAGCTCGTCGTACCCGGTCTGTTCGTCCTGCTCCACACCGTAGGCCACGCCGGGAAGCTCCCCGATGACCAGCTCACAGGTGGTGTTGACGATGCACCCGGGGCACAGGTGGCCGCCCAGGGTGGAAAGGTTCTCCCGGGACAGGGCAATGTGCAGGTGGCAGCGCTGGGCGCTGACGGTGCCGTTGAGGCTGACGATTTCACAGTGTTCGTCAATGGCGCGGACAGTCACGCCGCTGGCATCCCGCACCTTGGCCGCGGAGACACAGCCCACGGCGGAGAGCACCACGCCTGCACGGATGTTCTTTTCCCGGGCCAGCGCCCGGATGGACAGCAGCAGATCGTCCCCCCGGTGCAGGCGGAGGCAGTGGCATTTCATGGTTCCGGAAGCGGACACAATGGTATCCATTTTTCTTCACTCCTGATATGTAACCAGTTCCCGCAGCTCCTTACGCTTTTTGGGGCGGAGCGGATCACCGGGCTTTGGATAGCCCAGGGCGATCACCAGGCGCACCGGCTGGTCAAGGCCGCAGGCACCCCGGACTTTTGCGTCGTCCAGCCAGCCCAGGATGCAGCTTCCCAAGCCCTGGGCGGTGGCCTCCGCCGTCAGGTAGGCGGCGGCAATGCCGATGTCGATGGAACGGTAGTCGATCTTTTTCAGCTTTGCCCCCAGGGCGGCGGATTTGACGTAGGCTTCCTCCGACACCACAATCATCACAGGGGCCTGAGCGATGAATTTGTTCATGCCCATGCCGGCTACGCCGGCGGCCACCGCCTTTGCGGCTTGTCCCCGGCAGACGGTAAAGTGGTAGGGCTGTCCGTTGCAGGCGGAAGGGGCCAGCCGGGCGGCGGACAGCACGGCCTCCAGCTTTTCCTGCTCCACAGGGCGGGTCTCGTCATAGCTGCGGCAGGATTGACGGGCGTGGGCAATTTCCAGAAAGTCCATACGCGCACCTCCTCAGATCTTCCAAATCCGGCCGTCCAGCCGGGGCTTGGGGGCCGGTTCCTCAGCGGCATAGCCCAGAATGCAGCACCCGATTCCACGATATTTCTCAGGAACGCCCCACTGCTTCAGCAGCGCCTTGCCCTCCGGGGTGTCGAACATCTCCCGGGCACGGTTGATCCAGCAACTGCCCAGGTTCAGCGCGTGGGCGGCGTTCAGCAGATTCCCCAGCACCAGGCTCCCATCCTCCACCCAGGTGGGCATATCGGGGTCGGCCAGCACCACGATGACACAGGGCGCGCCGTAGAAGGGGTCGGCGTCGGTGCCCATGACTGCGGCGTTCATGGTGGAGAGCGTATCCCGGGTCTGCTTATCCCGGACGGCCACCATGACCGGCTTCTGGTTATTGCGGGCAGTGGGCGCATAAAGGCCTGCCTGCAGGACGGCGTCCAGAAGGTCGTCGGGCACCTGCTCAGGCTGATAGCGCCGGATACTGCGGCGGGTTATCAAAGAATCATACATGGAAAATACCTCCTCTTTCATTTTATAATAGCACAGCACAGGAGAATTGCAAGGAGATGGAAGGAAATGCAAAATGCGACGCCTGCCGGATACGCTGCAATTTCCGTTACCGTTCCTCTTCCAGTACCTTTACCGCTGCCTGAAGCTGGGGATCGTCCTCCGGGGCGAGGGTGCCGTAGTAGATGGCGTCGGCGGTTTCTTCGTCCACCGGCACGGAAACGTCCGGGGTGATGCCCACGCCAGCCAGATTTTCTCCCTTGGGCGTGTAGTATTTACCGACAGACAATCCCACAGCGGAGCCGTCGCTGAGCTGGTAGGTGTTCTGGAAATAGCCCTTGCCGCAGGTCTGCTCACCCACGACGGCGGCCACGCCGTATTCCCGCAGCGCCGCCGCGAAAAATTCCGCCGCCGAGTAGCTCTCCCCATTCACCAGCACCGCCATGGGCATCTCCAGGCAGCTTGCGTCGGAATAGTCCACATGCTCTTTGCCGGAGTAGTCCACCGTGCGGAACAGCTCCCCCTCGGGCAGCAGGTAGTCCAGCACCTTCACCAACTCCCGGGCGTAGCCGCCGGGGTTGCCCCGCACGTCGAAAATCAGCTTCTCCGCCCCCTGCTCCAGCAGTTCTTTGATGGCGGCGGTGGTTTCCTCGGCGCACCGGGTGTCAAAATTCTCGATGGTCACAAGTCCGATGTTTCCGGTGAGCATCCGGCCTGCGGCGACCACGGTCTGAAGCTCCCGCCGCTCCACGGGAATGGTAAGGCTCTGGCCCTCCCGCAGGAACGTCAGATGGACATAGGTTCCTTCCTTCCCCCGTACCAGATTCCGCACCTCACCGGTGGTCATGCGCCGCACATCCCGGTCTTCCACCTGTACCAGCAGATCGCCGAGCTGCACGCCCGCCTCTTCCGCAGGCCCGCCGGGGCTGACAGCCTGAATGACAAACCCCGTCTGATCCTCGGTGACCTGGATGGTGACGCCGATGCCCACATAGGCGTTGTTCATCTGCTCCTGGTAGGCTTCGTACTCGCTGGCGGGGATATAGTAGCTCCACCGGTCCCCCAGAGCGCTGACCATGGCGTCCGCCGCAGCATCCTCCATGGCGGTCCGGTCGGCTTCCCCGATAAAGCGCTCCACAATCAGGTTTTCCAGCTGATCCAGCTTGGAATCGCCGGAATCCAGGTATGTGACCGTCGCCATGGTGACCAGGGAAGCCAGCACGGCGACCAGCAGATAGGAAACCACCTTCAAAACGTTCTTCTTCATACAATAACCACCTCATAGCAAGGATTCCCACAGCTTTATGTAAGCCGTGGGAATCGATATGTTCAATCAATTAGTAGAGCGGTACGTAGTTGCAGGGATTGACCCAGACGCCGTTGTAGGCGATGCCGAAGTGCAGATGGTCGCCGGTGGTGATGCCGGTAGCACCGGTTGCACCGATCGTCTGTCCGGCACTGACAATCTGACCCGCTTTGACATAGGAGGCGCTCAGGTGCATGTAAATAGAAGAGAAACCGTCCTGATGGTCAATTTTGATATAGTTGCCTGCCGCATTGCCCCAGCCGGAGAAGGTAACGACGCCCGCCCGGGTTGCGTATACGGGATCGCCCGTTCCGGTATCCAGGTCAACGCCCTGGTGGTAAGTCGAAGCGCCGGTGGTGGGAGAGACGCGGTTGCCGAAGGGGCTGGTGATGGAGGTGTAGCTGCAGGGAACCAGCCAGGAACCGCCTCCGCTGCTGCCTCCGCCGCTGCTGCTGCCGCCGCTTCCCCCGCTGCTGCTGCCCCCGCTGCTGCCGCCGTTACCGTTGCTGGGCTGTGTGGTGGGGGGAACGGAGGTCGCCACCCAGGCTTCCCATTCCCGCTGCTTGGCCGCGTTGAACTCCACTTCCATTTTGGCGATCTGGTTCAGGAATTCCTCATCCTGTTCCTTGAACTGCTCTTCCAGAGCTTCCAGGTCGTCCGCCTTCTGCAGCAGTTCCTGGAGCAGGGCGTTGGCCTCCTCCTGCTTGGCGTCCAGCTCGGCCTGGGTATTGTCCAGGTCCTGCTTGGTAAGCTCCAGTTCCGCCTTTTCCGATTCCAGCTCCGCCTGGGCTTCCTCTACCGCGTCGGCGGCGTCGCTCAGCTCCTGCAGGCGGCGCTTATCGGAGGCGGCGATTTCCTCCACCATGTTCAGCCGGTCCAGCAGGTCGGAAAAGCTGTTGGCCTTGAAGAGAACCTCCCAGTAGGAAACCTCGCCCTCTTCCTCCATGGCGCGGATGCGTTCTTTGTTTTCCTGATTCAGGGTTTCCAGGCGATCCTCTGCCGTGTCCAGCTCGTCCTGCTTGTCCGCGATGAGCAGATTGTAGGCGGAAATCTGGTCGTTGATGTTGATGATCTGGCTGCTCAGGTTCTGAATCTCCTGATCGATGACGTTTTTCCGGGCGATGATGTCGGCAATCTCGTTTTCGTTCTGCTTATACTGTGCCTGTACGTCCTTGATCTGGGACTGCAGCTCCTTGCGGTCAGATTGCAGCGCGATGATCTGCTTGCGGATCTCGCTGGAGGATGTGGCGCTGGCAAAGGTGGGCAGAATGCTGAGCAGAAGCGTCAGCAGCATGACCGCCGCCATGACGCCGGCCAGAATGGATACCAAACGTTTGCGATTTTTCATGGGAGTCTCCTTTTTATCACGGGGAGGGGCGCATATCCTCAGTAGATATACGCCAGCGGGTTGACGTAAGTTCCGGCGTAGGAAATGCCGAAGTGCAGATGAGGCCCGGTGGACAGACCGGTGCTGCCCACATAGCCGATGAGCTGTCCCTGGGACACACTCTGTCCCGCGGAGACAACGTAATTGGTCATGTGCATGTAAACGGAGGAAAAACCGTCCAGGTGGTTGATGCTGACATAGTAGCCGGCGCCGCCCGCCTGATAGGAAGCGGTGGTCACGGTGCCCGCCCGGGTGGCGTAGATGGGCGTACCCTGGGCGCAGGCCATGTCGATGCCGTTGTGCATCCGCTGGTAGCCCAGAATCGGGTGGGTGCGCATACCGAAGGGGCTGGTGAGGGTGTAGCCGGACACCGGGGTAACCCAGGATGCGTTGGAGGGGGGATTCTCCCCCTGAAGGGCCAGCTTCGCCAGATATTCGTCGTACTTTGCCTGCTTGAGCTCCTTCTCCTTGGCAGCAAGCTCCTGCATCAGGTCATCCTGCAGCATTTCGGACTGTTCCAGCAGCAGCTCGAATTCCTCGGACTTTTTCTCCAGCTCCCGCAGAACACCGTCGGACTCCGTCCGCTTGATTTCCAGCTGGGCTTCGGTTGCCGACAGCTCCTCCCGGGTGGCTTCCAGGTCGGTCTTTTCCGATTCCAGCGTCATCTGGGTGGCGGTGACGATGTCCGCGGCAATGCGCATTTCCTGCAGACGGCGCTGGTCGGCGTCGGAGATTTCCTGCATCATGTTCAGGCGGTCGAGAAGGTCGGTGAAGCTGTTGGCTTCGAATATGACCTCCCAATAGCTGACGCTGCCGCCCTCCTCCATGGCCCGAACCCGATCCCGGTGCTGCTCGCTTAAGGCGCGCAGCTCCTCCTCGGCGGAATCCAGCTCGTCCTGGGTGTCGGCGATGAGCTGGCTGTAGGCGGAAATCTGGGCGTTGGTGGTTTCGATTTTGGTGCTCAGCAGGGAGATTTCCTGATCGATCGCTTCCTTCTGGGCGACGATGTCCGCCATGTCGCTGTAGTTGGCGTCGTACTGGCTCTGGACGGCGTCGATCTGCGCCTGGATTTCCTTGTTTTTCTCCTTCAGCGCGTCAATTTCCTTTTGAATCTCGCCGGAAGTCGCGGCGCCTGCCGAAACCGGCAGGCCGCTTACGGCCACAACCGCGGCGAGAATCAGCGCGGCAATGCGGGGGGTTCTCTTTTTGTGCTTTTTCATAAATTAAACGTCCATAAATTTCCGGATAGAGGTCCAGCTGCCCACGATACCTACAAACATACCGGCGGCGGCAAAGGTGGCGACCATCGGCAGCAGAAGCTCCTGGAAGGGCACGAAGTGGAACAGCTGCAGGGCGTCCACGCTGCTGATTTTGGTCAGCATGGCGTCATAGCCTACCCATTCCAGCCCGAAGGCCAGAATCGCGCCCAGCATACCCAGGGAGAAGCCCTCCACCACGAAGGGCAGCCGGATAAAGCCGTTGGTGGCGCCCACCATTTTCATGATGGCGATTTCGTCCCGCCGGTCATACATGGCCAGCTTGACGGTGTTGGAGATAATCAGAAGGCTGACCACCAGAAGCACAGCGATGACGGCCACGGAGACGATGTGCAGCACGCTCTGAATGGTGGAGAAGCCCTCCGCCAGCTCGTAGGCCGCGCTGGTCTTGACCACGCCGGGCAGCTGCTTGAGCTGCTCGTCGGTCTGCTTCATCTTGGTGTTGTCCTCCAGAGTGACCACATAGCGGTGGCGCAGATCCGAGGCCTGCACGCCGTTGAAGGCGCTGTCGTCGTCGTGATCCTTCACGAAGTCCTCCAGGGCTTCCTCCCGGGAAACGAAGGTGGACTGCAGAACGTTGTCCAGCAGGTTGATCTTGGTGCCGATGGAACGGGCCTCGGCGTCGGGCAGGCTGCTGTCGATGTACACCAGGATTTCACTGGTCTTATTTAAGTCCTCAACCATAATATCCAGGTTGTAGGCGAGGATGGAGAAGCTGCCCACAATGACGAGGCACGCCACCGTGACGCAGATTGCGGCGAAGGACATAAAGCCGTGCTGGAAGATGCCCCGGAAGCCTTCCTTCAGCAGGTATCCGATATTATTCAGCTTCATGATTGTTTTCCTCCCCCAGTCCGTCGCTGACGACCTTGCCCTCGTTGATGGCAACCACCCGCTTGCCGAACAGTTCCACCAGATTCTGGGCGTGGGTAACCACCAGCACGGTGGTGCCCAGGTTGTTGATTTCCTGCAGCAGCGCCATGATTTCAAAGGAGCGCTCCGGGTCCAGGTTACCGGTGGGCTCGTCGGCAATGATGGTGGACGGGTTATTCACCAGCGCCCGGGCGATGGCCAGACGCTGCTGCTCGCCGCCGGACATTTCGCCGGGGTGGCGGTTCATCTTGTTTTCCAGACCCACCAGCTCCAGCACGTAGGGCACCCGCTCCTTGATTTCCTTTTCCCGGGCGCCCACCACCCGCATGGCGAAGGCCACGTTTTCGTAGACGGTCATTTTGCTGATGAGGCGGAAGTCCTGGAACACCACGCCCACGGTGCGGCGCAGGTAGGGGATTTCCCGCTTGCGGATGCGCTCCAGGGAGTAGCCGTTGACATGAACGGTGCCGGAGGTGGGCTTCAGCTCGCCGGTGATCAGCTTGATGATGGTGGATTTGCCGGAGCCGGAGGGGCCCACCAGAAACACAAATTCACCGTCCTCAATCTGCATGGAAACGCCGTTGAGGGCTTTGTTGCCCTGGGCGTAGGATTTGACCACGTCGGTAAATTCTATCATATTCGCATCTTTCTCCTGTCCCGGGCGGTATGAAAAACGGCGCACAGGCAACCGGCATACCGCCCGCAGTGTAACCGAATTGTAACACATTACAAAATCAATGTCAATCACAATCCAATATAAATTCAGCAAAATCAGATATTTAACAGAATATCCACATTTATTCCGCCGAAAATTTCAGCTTTCTTTCATATTACGGAGCCGAACCGGAAAATGCTTCCGGTTTGCCGCTGGGCATACAGAAGCGGGGCTGACGACGCAGCCCCGCGGAATATCGGGCGTTACCGGGTTTCCCGGGAGGAAAGGTACTTGCGCACCATCAGCGCCACCTTGAAGACAATGGCGTGGTCAAACTGCCGCAGATCCAGTCCGGTGAGCTTCTTGATCTTTTCCAGCCGGTACACCAGGGTATTGCGGTGGACGAAGAGCTTCCGGGAGGTCTCGGAGACGTTCAGGTTGTTTTCAAAGAACTTGTTGATGGTGAACAGCGTCTCCTGATCCAGAGAATCGATGGAGTTTTTCTTGAACACCTCGCTGAGGAATATCTCGCAAAGGGTGGTGGGCAGCTGATAGATCAGGCGGCCAATGCCCAGGTTCTCATAGTTGATGA
>CAMAKJ010000041.1 GCA_945836055.1 uncultured Clostridia bacterium
CCAGCATATAGGGAATCTTCTGCATCTGGGCTTCCCGAATCTTGTAGCCCAGCTTTTCGCTGCGGTAGTCGCCGGAAGCGTGGATGCCGGCATTGTTCAGCTTCTCCACCAGACCCTTAGCGTACTCGTGGGCACGGTCGGTAATGGGCATGACCACCACCTGGTCGGGCATCATCCACAGCGGCAGCGCGCCGGCGTACTTTTCAATCAGATAGGCCAGCGTCCGCTCGTAGCAGCCCAGGGAAGTGCGGTGGATGATATAGGGACGCTTCTTCTGGCCGTCGGAGTCGGTGTACTCCATGCCGAAGCGCTCTGCCAGCAGCATATCGATCTGGATGGTGACGATGGTGTCCTCCTTGCCGAAGACGTTCTTGTACTGAATGTCCAGCTTGGGGCCGTAGAAAGCGGCCTCATCGATGCCGATGGTGTATTCCACATTCAGGTCGTCCAGAATCTGCTTCATGACTGCCTGGGCAGTCTCCCACTGCTCCGCGGTGCCCTCGTACTTGTTCTTGGGGTTGGCGGGGTCCCACTGGGAAAAGCGGAAGGTGCAGTTTTCCAGCATACCCACGGTATCCAGGCAGTATTTCGCCAGCTCCAGGCAGCCCTTGAACTCCTCCTCCAGCTGGTCGGGACGGAGAATCAGGTGGCCTTCGGAAATGGTGAACTGCCGCACACGGATCAGGCCGTGCATCTCGCCGGAGTCCTCGTTGCGGAACAGCGTGGAGGTTTCGCCCAGACGCATGGGCAGGTCACGGTAGCTTCTTGCCCGGTTCAGATAAACCTGGTACTGGAAGGGGCAGGTCATGGGCCGCAGGGCAAAGCACTCCTTACTCTCGTCGTTGGGGTCGCCCAGGACAAACATGCCGTCCAGATAGTGGTCCCAGTGACCGGAAATCTTATACAGGTCGGACTTCGCCATCAGAGGGGTCTTGGTCAGAAGATACCCTCTCTTCTGCTCCTCATCTTCAACCCAGCGCTGCAGGGTCTGGATGACTCTCGCGCCCTTGGGCAGCAGAATGGGCAGGCCCTGGCCGATCACGTCCACGGTGGTGAAGAATTCCAGCTCCCGGCCCAGCTTGTTGTGATCCCGCTTCAGAGCTTCCTCCTGCTTTTTCAGGTACTCGTCCAGCTCGTCCTTGCTGGGGAAGGCGATGCCGTAGATGCGCTGGAGCATTTTCCGCTTGGAGTCGCCCCGCCAGTAGGCGCCGCAGGACTTGGTGAGCTTGAAGCCGTTGTGCTTGACCCGGCCGGTGTGATCCAGATGGGGGCCGGCGCACAGGTCGGTGAAGTCGCCCTGGGTGTAGAAGGAGATCACGGCGTCCTCGGGCAGATCGTTGATCAGCTCCACCTTGTAAGGCTCGTTCTTGCCTTCCATGAAAGCAATTGCCTCGGCCCGGGGCTTTTCACTGCGCTCGATGCGGATGCGCTCCTTGCAGATTTTCTTCATCTCCGCCTCGATCTTGGTCAGATGGTCGGGGGTGAAGGTGAAGGGAGCGTCAAAATCGTAGTACCAGCCCTCGTCGATGGCGGGGCCGATGGCGAGCTGCACCTCCGGCCAAAGGCGCTTCACGGCCTGGGCCATGATGTGGGAGCAGGTGTGCCAGTAGGTCTTGCGGTACTCGGGGTTTTCAAAGGTGAATTGATTTTCGTTTTCCATAACAATACCTCCAGTTGTAAGATGCGAGATACAAGATAGAAGATACAAGATATGGGTCTGAGATTCAAAATGTCTTGTATCTCCGTATCTTGTATCTGACAGCTTGTATCTCCGGTTTGGGGAGGGTAAAAAAATAACCCACCCCCTGAACAAATCAGGGGTGGGATACAGCAGTATTCCACGGTTCCACCCTGGTTGCGGCTGAACGCCGCCACTCATTGACGCGGTAACGGGCGTACCCGGCAGGCCATTTCCGGCCTGCGGCTCAGAAGTGGTATCGATCCCGGCGGCAATACAAAAGCCTTGCACCAAGGTGGCCTTCTCTCTGGGAATCCCGCCGGGCCGCGTGTCTTCCTCGCAGCCTTTTATCACGTGCAATTTAGCACATTTTTCATTGCTTGTCAATCCCCAGACGGGAAAATCCGTGGTGCGCCGGGCGTAACAAAAGCGCAACCGATCCGGACGCGAGGTAACATAATCCGACGACTTATGTTAACGAATGTAACTTTTTGATACAAGATATTGCAAAATGCGTGGTAATCCGACGATATTCCGTTTCCGGGTTAACATAAAAAACGAAATATTATTCTGTCAAAAGTTGGCGTATATTTGTTAATCCAAAGAAATACTTGACTTTTTAAGATAATTTGGTATAATGAACCCGTCAAGAGCGCCATAGCTACAGATTGTAATCATTTGTGATATTTTCCGCATTCTCTGCAGTGTTTCCAACAGGAGGGGCAGCCATGAAAAAGAAGAATTCCGGGAAGAAAGGCGGAGGGGTACTGCGAGTCCTTGCCCTGCTGCTTCCGGTGCTGCTGGCGCTTGTCCTGATCCGGCAGACGGCTTTTGCAAAGACCTACGTGATTACCGACGGCGAGCGGGTGGTGACCTACACCACCTTTGCCACCGATCCCGCCGAGGTTCTGAACCAGGCCGGGCTGACTCTGGATGAAAACGATACCTATACCACACAGACCGGGGAGGGCGTGGAAGAAATCACCATCTGCCGCTCCCAGCGTGTCACGGTGTGTTACCATGGAGAGGAGACGGTGGTAACCACCTTCGGCGAGACGGCAGGGGAGCTGCTGTCCCGTCTGAATCTGGAGGTGGGAGAGTACGATGTGCTCTCCCATACTCCGGACACCCTGCTGGACGACGGCATGGCCCTTCGGGTGGACAGTGTGATCAAAAGGCAGGAAAGTTACACCTCTACCCTTCCCCACGAGACGCTTCTGTGTAATGACGCTTCCCTTCCCACGGGTACGCGGGAGGTTCTGACGGAGGGCGTGGACGGGGAGATGCTCCTCACCGCCGATGTGCTCTATGTCAACGGTGAAGAAACGGAGCGGGCCGTGCTCAGCGAAATCGTGACGAAAGCCCCTGTGACCGAAGTCGTCGCCGTGGGCACCGGGGAAATACCGGAATCGGCGGACCCGGACGCCATGCCGGTGATCGCGGGCGGCTACATCACCCTGCCCACCGGAGAGGTGCTGACCTACACGGACAGCGCCGCCATCCGGGCTACCGCCTACACCCACACCGATGCCGGCTGCGACATGACCACCTACACCGGCACCACCGTCCACAAGGGCACCGTAGCGGTGGACCCCCGCTACATTCCCTACGGCACCCGGATGTTCATCGTCTCCAACGACGGGGAATACGTCTACGGCATTGCCGTGGCGGAGGACTGCGGCGGCGACATCAAGGGCGACCGGATGGACCTGTACTTCCCCACCTTCGACGAGTGCATCCAGTTCGGACGCCGGGTGTGTACCGTGTATTTCCTGGGGTAAAGCTCCGTTGGGCATACTTTCTGATTGAAAAACCGCCTTTCTTCTGGTATGATAGCCGGAAGAAAGGCGGTTATTTGTATGATTGACGTTTGCGACATTCAGGTGATGAAGCCCTTGCTTTCGGAGCACGGCTTCCATTTTTCCAAGGCCAAGGGGCAGAACTTCCTCATCGCCCCCTGGGTTCCCCAATCCATCGCGGAGCAAGCCGGGGTGGATGCAACCGCCGGGGTTCTGGAAATCGGCCCCGGCGTGGGGCCGCTGACCCAGCAGCTTTGCCTGCGGGCGGGAAAGGTTTGCGCCGTGGAGGTGGATGAGCGGCTAAAGCCCATTCTGGATATCACCGTGGGGGAATTTGACAACCTGGACATTCTCTGGGGAGACGTGCTGAAGCAGGATATTCCCGCTCTGGTTTCCCGGGAATTCGGTTCTCTTCGCCCCATGGCCTGCGCCAACCTCCCCTACTATATCACGACCCCCATTCTCACGGCGCTGCTGGAGGCGGATTGCTTCGACTCCGTCACCGTCATGGTGCAGAAGGAGGTTGCCATGCGCATCGCGGCGAAGCCGGGGACGGCGGATTACGGCGCGTTCAGCGTTTTCTGCCAGTATTACGCGGAGCCGGAGCTGCTGTTTGACGTGCCGCCCCACTGCTTCCTGCCCCAGCCCAAGGTGACCTCGGCGGTGGTTACTCTGCGCGTCCGGAAGGCGCGGCCCTGGGAGATTGCCGATGAAGATACCTTTTTCCGCGCCGTCCGGGCCAGCTTCGCCATGCGTCGCAAGAAGCTCAGCAACGGCCTGGCCTCCGGCTTCCCGGAGCTGGGCAAGGCCGGGGCGGCGGAAGTGATCGAATGCGCGGGCTTTGACGCCAACGTCCGGGGAGAAACCCTGGGCATTCCGGAGTTTGCCCGGATCGCCAATGAAATCTTCCGGCGTCTGGAAAGGGAAGGAAAATGATTGAATTTCTGTTCTTAGATCTGGACGACACCATTCTGGATTTCCACAAGGCGGAGCGGATTGCCCTGGGAAAGACGCTTCGGCAGATGGGCGTGGAGCCCACGGAAGCGGTGCTGACACGGTATCACGAAATTAACAAATGGCACTGGGAGCAGCTGGAAGCCGGAAATCTGACCCGGGACGAGGTTTTGACCGGCCGGTTTGACGTTCTGTTCCGGGAGCTGGGCACAGCGGCAGACGGGGCGCAGTGCGCCCGCTCCTATGAGCGAAATCTCGCCATAGGCCACTGGTTTCTCCCCGGCGCGGAGGACGCGGTGGCGCGGCTGAGCCAAAAATACCGCCTGTTTCTCGCCAGCAACGGCACTGCCTCCGTACAGAAGGGGCGGCTGACCAGCGCCAACCTGTACCGCTTTTTTGAAAAGGTGTTTGTCTCCCAGGAAATCGGCTTCAACAAGCCGTCCAAAGCGTACTTTGACGCCTGTTTTTCCCGGATTCCGGACTTTGATCCCCGGAAAGCAATGATGGTGGGCGACAGCCTGACCTCGGACATACAGGGCGGCATCAACGCAGGCATCGCCACGGTCTGGGTCAATCCCGAACACAAGCCAGGGAATCCCGCCATCCGCCCCGACTGGGAAATCGAGAATCTGCCCCAGTTGGAAGCGCTGCTGGAGAAGATGTAGCATTGTGCATCGGCGTTTCACGCCGGGGAAAGCGGCTGGCTTTTTTGCAACCAAAGGCCGTTTTTGTCGAGAGATAGAGGTGAGAGGAGTGACCGAACTTGGAAGACGAACAGATCGTGACCCTGTACTGGAACCGGGATGAAGCCGCCCTGCAGGAAACCGAAGCGAAATACGACCGTTACCTGACCAAAATCGCCTACAATATCCTCGCGGACATGGAGGACAGCCTGGAAAGCGTCAACGATACATACCTGGCCGCCTGGAATTCCATGCCGCCCCAGCGGCCGTCGGTGCTGTCCACCTATCTGGGCAAACTGACCCGGCGGATTTCCATTGACCGCTTCCGCTACCGCACCCGGGACAAGCGGAAAGATTCCCAGTACGCCCTGTCCCTGTCCGAGCTGAGTGAGTGCGTGTCCGGGGGCAATACCACCGAGGAGATTGTCAACGTCAAGCTTCTGGCGGACACCATCGGCGTCTATCTGCGGCTGCAGAGCGAGGAGGCCCGGAACGCCTTTATCGGGCGGTACTATTTTCTCGACCCGCTGAAGGAGGTCGCCGCCTACTGCGGCATGTCGGAGAGCAAATGCAAAAGCCTGCTCTACCGTACCCGGGTGGGTCTGAAGGAATATCTGGAAAAGGAGGGGTTCTGCGTATGACTGCCGACAAGCTCCATGAAGCACTGAATCTGCTCCCCGGCGATCTGATCGCCGAAACCGACGCGCTGCGCTGCCGCCCGAGGAAAGCCCAGCTGCATTGGCAGCGATGGACTGCCATGGCGGCGTGCTTTGCCGTGGTGCTGCTTGCGGGGGCGGTGTTTGGCATTTCCAGCCTCCGCACCGGGAAATCCGATTCTGCCGCAATGACCATGCAGGCGCCGGAGACCTGGGCTGCCGCCGAGGCGGCTCCGGAAGCGGAAGACCGGGCTCTGAACAGTATGGATGCCGCTCCCGCCGAAGACGCCGGCCATACCCACGCTCCCGCCGAAGAGCAGGCGTCGAAGGACGCGGTCGGCGGCTATTGCGGCAACACCTCCGCCACCGTGTATCTGGACGGAGAAGCCCACGTCATTTCCGGCAGCGATGCCATCGCTCTGACAGATATTTTGGAGAATCTCCCCTACGACCCGGAAAAAGTCTGCAACTGCATTGCGGAATTCACCGTGGATACGGAATTGGGAACCGGCTACGAAATCAGCCTGACGGAGCATTATGCCCGCTGCGCCGACGGTCAGGCGGATCTGACAGAGGAACAGGCACAAACCATTCAGAAAATCCTTTCCGGGCTGGAAAAGGGATAAGGACGATAAAATTTCCAGAATTTGTTTAATCTCCGGGTTTTCGGGCTATACTCAGCCTCGGAGGTGCTTAACAAATGAGCGACAACAAACACGCGCGCCGCAGCGGGAAGGGCTACTACATAGCCCTGATCCTGTGCGCGGCCGCCATCGGGATCACAAGCTATGTATACTACCGCAACGTAAACAAGGCGGAAGAGACATCCGTCCAGGAAACCGTCGCAGAGGATGTTCTGGCGGGGACGGTGGAAGAAGCGGACGTGCCGGTGCTGGCAACCCAGCCCCAGACCCAGTCCACCACCCCTTCCACCCAGAGCACGACCCCCGCGCCCACGGTGAAAAAGCCATTCAAAACCGTGTCTCCGGTATCCGGTGACGAGATTTCGGCTTACTCCATGGAGGCGCTGAGCTACAACGAGACCACCCGGGACTGGCGGGTTCACAACGGCGTGGACATCGCGGCGGAAACGGGCACGGAGGTCTGCGCCGCGGCGGACGGCGAGGTGTACACCGTCTATGAGGACGATTCCATGGGCTATACCGTGGTCATCCGCCACGAAGGCGGCTACACCACCAAGTATTCCAGCCTCAGCAAGGACGTGGCCGTTCAGTCCGGCGACACCGTAACAGCGGGGCAAGCAATCGGCTACGTGGGCGACACCGCCCTGGTGGAGTCCACCCTGGGAAGCCATGTTCACTTCAGCGTCACCTGCCAGGACGAACCCATGAACCCGGCGGATTTCCTCGCGCTGGACGAATAAAATCCGTGTTTTCCTCCTAAAGTTGGCCGCCGGAAAATTTTCCGGCGGCCATCCATTTTGAAAGCGCCATCGTAGGGGGCGGCATCCCTGACGCCCCCCAAGTCCGGCAAATGCGGAATTATCAGAGAATTGCCAGCAGCGCCATCAGGGCGATTCCCGGCAGTCCCAGAAATCCGGCAGTCAGCACCGTTACCGCGTTGATGGGAAAGAATACCCCCGTAAACCCCGCCACGGAATTCAGCAGCCACAGGCACAAAAAGCCGCACCCGGAGTGAATCCCGATTTTGAAAATCAGCTTCATGGGAATCAGAAGCAGCCGCACCAGGATCAGCGCAACCAGTGCAGGGATTAAAAGCGTGACAAATTTTTCCATAGACACCTCCGAATAAGCGCCCCGGCCCGGGGCACACTACTCCCGGACAGCAAAGGAACGGGAACCAAACGTGACGACGATTGCTTTCGCCCGTTTCATTTTCTGTCAAGTGTGTCCCCGCACGCGCAGCGGCAGGATGCGAACAAGCAGGCAAGTAGGGAACGGCTCGCCTGCGTACATTGTGCCACATTCTTCCCGCGAATAAACGAAAACCGGAGCCATACGCTCCGGTTTTTGTACGTCTGCCCGGGCTTAAGCACAACATCCTGTGTCCAGCCAAAAATAATCGGCGTTTTTCTCCGAAATTCTCTTTTCCTCTGCCGTTGTCCCCGGGGGAAAGCTGTGGTATAATGACTCTATCTGACGAATTCTGTGAGGCGCTGAAATGATAACCGAACCCGTGAAAATTTCCCAGAGCGATGTCCGCAAGCTGCTGTCCGCGGCCAGCCCGGACGCGGCTCTGCTGTATCTCTACATAACCGGCGGCAACCGTCCCGAGGGGGCGGAGGCCGACCTAAACTTAAGCGCCTCCCGCTGCCAGTGCGCCGCCGCAACCTTGCGGCAGCTGGGCCTGTGGCCGGAGGAGCACCCCACCCATATCGCCCCCGGCGAACGCCCCAGCTACTCGGAAAAGGACGTGCTGGAGGCCATGGATCAGGACAATTCCTTCCGCAGCCTCTACGGCGAGGTGCAGCGCTTACTGGGACGGAGCCTGAACACCGAGGAGCTGAAAATCCTGCTGGGCTTTGTCCGGTATCTGGGTCTGCCGGCGGATGTGATATCCGTGCTGGTATGCTACTGCAAGGACCGTGCCCGGCAAAAAGGCAGTCTGCGCAATCCCAGCCTTCGCGCCATCGAAAAGGAGGCCTACGCCTGGGCGGAGCAGGGAATCGACACCGTGGAGGAAGCGGCGGCCTTTATCCAGACCCAGAACGTCCGCAATTCCCGCATCCACCGTCTGATGAACATTCTGCAGATTCATGGCCGCAGCCTTACCGCCGCCGAGGATCGCTATGCCCAGAACTGGCTGGATATGGGCGTGGATGAGGACGTGATTTCCATGGCCTATGAACGCACCTGTTTGAACACCGGCGGGCTGAACTGGGCTTACATGAACAAGATTTTGCAGCGCTGGCAGCAGCAGGGCTTCCGCACCGCTGAGGATGTCCGCTCCGGCGACCGCAAGCCGGGCGTCCGAACGGGGGAACGTCAGCTGGACGCGGAAGAGCAGGCGGCAATTCAGCGCATGATGGAGGAGGGGTGAAGCCATGGCATACAGCGCGGAAGTGGTACAGCGCGCCCGGGCGCGTCTGGCCCAGGCCAGGGAGGACCGGGAATCGGAAAACCGGCAGCATCTGGCGGAAGCCTACGCCAGGGTGCCCCGCATCCGGGAAATCGATATGCAGCTGCGGCGCACCATGGCCCAGGCCGCCCAGGCGGCGTTTCAGCAGGGCAGCGACGGCCGGGAGCTTCTCGAACAGGCGCGGCAGGAGAATTTGAGCCTGCAGCGGGAGCGCGCGGCGCTGGCTTCGGAATACTTTGAAGAGGGCTACCTGGACGACAGCCCCATCTGCGACAAATGCGGCGGCAGCGGCTATGTAGGCAGCACCATGTGCGAGTGTCTGCGGGAGCTGTGCCGCCAGGAGCAGAAGAAGGAGCTGACCTTCTTAAACGGCACCAAGGGCAGCTTCGACCAGTTCCGGCTGGATTACTACCCGGACAGGCTGGACCCCGTTATGCGGGTGAACATCCGGGACCTGATGGAGCGGAATTTCAAAAGCTGCCGCCGGTACGCCCTGACCTTTACGGAAAAGTCCGGAAATCTGCTGTTTTCCGGGAATACCGGCCTGGGCAAAACCTTTTTGTCCGCCTGTATTGCCAGGACTGTGGCTGACCGGGGCTACTCCGTGGTCTACGAAAGCGCCGCCCACCTGTTTTCCAACCTGGAGCGGGCAAAATTCAGCAACGACGAGGCGGCCCGAAAGGAATGCGATAAATACACCGCCTGTGACCTTCTGATTGTGGACGATCTGGGCACGGAAATGCCCGGGCAGTTTACCACTGCGGCGCTGTATTCCCTGCTGAACGACCGGCTTCTGCTGGGGAAACCCATGATCGTGTCCACCAATTTGAATACGGAGGATTTCGGCAAACGCTATTCCCCCCAGGTTGCCTCCCGCTTAAGCGGCAGCTTCCAGCGCATCGCGTTTCTGGGTGAGGACATCCGGGTGCTGAAGAACAGAGGCTTATGAGAAAGACAGGCATTTTATTTGATTTGGACGGCACACTGCTGAACACCCTGGAGGATTTGGCAGACAGCGTCAACCACGTTCTGGCGGACTTCGGCTACCCCGGCCGGACGCTGGAGGAAGTGCGGCAGTTCGTGGGCAACGGCGCGGGGCGGCTGATTGCCCGGGCCGTGCCTGCGGGCGCGGACCCCGTTCCGGTGCTGGCGGCCTTTCAGGCCTATTACGCCGCCCATTGCCAGATCAAGACCCGGCCTTATGACGGAATTCCGGAGGCGCTGGGCCGCCTGGGGCAGAAATACCCCATTGCCATCGTTTCCAACAAGCCGGACATCGCGGTGAAAGCTCTGTGCGCCGGCCTATTCCCCGGCATCCTTGCCATGGGCGAAAGTGCCGGCTGTCCCCGCAAGCCCGCCCCGGACATGGTGCGCAAGGCCATGGAAGCCATCGGCGCGGATACCTGCGTTTACGTCGGGGACAGTGAAGTGGATGTGCTCACGGCGAAGAACGCCGGGGTTCCCTGTCTAAGCGTTCTCTGGGGTTTCCGGAGCCGGACAGACATCGAAGCGGCGGGCGGAACCCATTTCTGCGAAGCCCCCGCGCTTTTGGAAGAGAAAATCGAGGAGATTTTGAATGGCAAATGAATTCTTCGCCCTGATGGGCCGTATGCGCTACATCACCCGCTGGGGTCTGATGCGCAACACCTTTTCCGAGAACATCTCCGAGCACAGCCACATGACGGCGGTGCTGGCCCACGCTCTGGCGCTGATCCGCCGGGACATTCTGAACCTGCCCACCCCGAACCCTGACCGCTGTGCCACGGCGGCGCTGTACCATGACGCCTCGGAGATTCTGACCGGCGACCTGCCCACCCCCATCAAATACTACAATCCCGACATCAAGGACGCCTACAAGCAGGTGGAACGAATCGCGGGCAACCGTCTGCTGGACATGCTCCCCCCTGCCCTGCGCGGCAGCTATGCGGGCTACGTTCTGGAGGACGACCCGGAGCTGGAGCCCATCGTGAAGGCGGCGGACAAGCTGTCGGCACACATCAAGTGTCTGGAGGAGCAGAAGGCAGGCAACAAGGAGTTTGACTCCGCTGCCCGCCAGACCTGGGAGGCGATGAAAGCCATGAACCGTCCTGAGCTGGACTGGTTTCTGGACAACTGCCTGGAGGCCTTCACTCTGAACTTGGACCAGCTGTGATACTTGACGCAAAATGAAAAGTGTGCTATGATAGTAGCTACACGCCGCTATGGTGGAACAGGTAGACACTGCAGACTTAAAATCCCGTGGGCCGGATGCAGCACCCAATCCGAATTGTGCTTGCAAAC
>CAMAKJ010000042.1 GCA_945836055.1 uncultured Clostridia bacterium
AGCAAGCTCATTTTGGTCACGACGGCGGGACTGCTGCTGTTTGGTTTTCTGTTCTTCCTGCTTTACGAGTTTCGGCTCCCCCAGTGGGACGGTCTGTCTCCCATGGAGAAATTCCTGGCGGCGATGTTCCAGTCTGTCACACCCAGGACCGCGGGCTTCAACACGGTGGACTTGGCGCGGATGTCCCAGCCCAGCCAGCTGTTGACCATTCTCCTGATGCTCACCGGCGGCTCTCCCGGTTCGACGGCCGGCGGCTTCAAGACGACCACCTTTGCGGTCTTGGTGCTGAGCGCTATCGCGGTTTTCAAAAAACAGCGCAGCGCCCAGTGTTACGGGCGCCGGGTGCAGGACGGTGCACTCCAGAGCGCCTGCGCCATTTTCCTCCTGTACCTTCTGTTTTTCCTCGTGGGCGGCATCCTGATCTGCTGCATTGATCAGGTCCCGCTAATGGACGCACTGTTTGAAGCGGCGTCCGCAATTGGTACGGTGGGCCTTTCCTTGGACGGCGCTGCACGGTTTTCACTGCCATGCAGAATGATTTTGGCGTTTCTCATGTACTTCGGACGAGTGGGAGGTCTGACCATGATCTACGCATTCACGGCGAACAATCGGGCCGTTTCCTCTCAATTCCCACAAGAACCGGTAACGGTAGGTTAAAAGGAGCATCTATATGAAATCTGTGCTTTTGATCGGACTTGGGCGTTTTGGCCGCCACATGGCGGAAAAGCTGAAGGAGCTGCACCACGAGGTGTTGGCTGTGGACCGAAATGAGGAGCGGGTCAACGACATTCTCCCGTTGGTGACCAATGCACAAATCGGCGATAGTACGAATGAACAATTCATTGCATCCTTGGGCGTTCGGAATTTTGACTTGTGTGTCGTCGCAATCGGTGATGATTTTCAGAGTTCCCTGGAGACCACCGCTTTGCTGAAAGAGTATGGAGCGCCCTTTGTACTTTCCCGGGCGGCCCGGGATGTCCATGCCAAATTTCTGCTCCGAAACGGCGCGGACGATGTCATCTACCCGGAAAGGCAGATGGCAAATTGGTCTGCGGTGCGGTATACCGCGGATCATGTGTTTGATTACATTGAACTGACGGACGATCACTCTATTTTTGAAACTGCGGTGCCAGTGTCTTGGGTGGGCAAAACCATCGTGGAGCTGGCTGTCCGGCAGAAGTACCGTATCAATGTGCTGGCTACGAAATGTAACGGGAATCTGGAGCCTTTACCCGGCCCCACCCATTGCTTCCGGGCGGATGAGACGATTTTTGTTCTTGGCGGCAACCGGGACTTGCAGCGGTTTTTGAATCTGTGAGGATGACCGGATGCTTGAGAAAATTTGGGAGACGCCCTGCGGTGCGATTCATTACTGGATCAATGACAGAACTGACAATCTCAAACTGACCCTGGTGTTTTTGCCGGGGCTGACGGCGGATCATCGGTTATTTGAAAAGCAAACGGCGCATTTTGAAGGCACCTACAATGTGGTTGTCTGGGATGCGCCCGGACACGCCGCTTCCTGGCCTTTCGAGTTTTCTTTCGCCCTGATGGACAAGGCAAAATGGGTGGACGGCATACTCTGCGCAGAGGGCTTGGACAAGCCGGTCATCGTTGGACAATCCATGGGAGGATACGTGGGGCAGGCCTACGCGGAGTTATACCCGGAGAAGCTGAAAGGGTTTGTGGCCATTGACTCCGCTCCGCTACAGCGGAGCTATATAACAGGGGCGGAGCTGTGGCTTTTGAAGAGGATGGAGCCTGTGTACCGTCGCTATCCGTGGAAATGGCTGCTGCGCTCCGGCACACAGGGCGTTGCAGCAACGGAGTACGGGCGAAAGCTGATGCGCGACATGATGATGACCTACGACGGTGACCAGGAACGCTATGCGAAAATATCAGGACATGGGTTCCGGATTCTGGCGGAGGCCATGGAAGCGGACTTGCCGTATCGGCTGCAATGCCCGGCCCTGCTGATATGCGGGGAAAAAGACCGTGCCGGTTCCTGCATCCGTTACAACAAGGCGTGGCACCAGCGGACGGGGATCCCGATCCACTGGCTGAAAAATGCGGGGCATAATTCCAACACGGACGAGCCGGAGCTGGTCAATCAGCTGATTGACGATTTTGTCCAAAAGATTAAAAGATTAAAATACAAGAGCATTGATACATAGCAGGCAGCCGCCAATGGGTGATTTTGGCGGCTGCCTTTTTGCGGCCTTTGCCTACACGAACGCCCCCAGCTTCGTGAAAAAACCTGAACCTCTTGTGACTGCGGATTTTCAGAGACATGAAAGGTTGCGGGCCATACCTTCCGCTTCTGGCAAGAAGGGATGTAACCTGCGCAGGTATTTTACACCTGATTTTACTTCCAAAAAGGTCTCTTCCGAATGATGTCACTTTGGGTTACAGTGCTTTCCTCCGGTGCAAAAAGGAGATGCGATGGATTTGGACGATGAACAGAAAGCGGAGCTTCGGCCAAATAATTGGCGTATTTTGAGAGACTCCCCGATTCTTTGATTGCGTATGCGGAAAGAGTATGTTATACTTTAAAATAATAGAATTGTATAAAAATGGGTTTTATTGCGTCATTTTAGGTTACTTACTTGTCATTTTACATTACAAAAAAGAAAAGGGGACGGAGATATGACGATTCAGGAGTGCTACCAGAAGCTGGGCGGGGAATTTGCGCAGGTAGAAAAGCGTCTGCCCAGTGTCAGCCTGGTCCGGAAATTCATCATCAAATTTTTGGAT
This sequence comes from uncultured Clostridia bacterium, assembly GCA_945836055.1. Classification (GTDB taxonomy): domain Bacteria; phylum Bacillota; class Clostridia; order Oscillospirales; family Oscillospiraceae; genus Faecousia. The sequence continues at coordinate 2,755 of CAMAKJ010000042.1, forward strand.
GATGACAGCTTTTCCATGCTATGCCATGCCATGCAGAACGGGCAACGGGAGGAGGCATTCCGGGCGGCGCATACGCTGAAGGGCGTCAGCGCGAACCTTGGCTTTAGTCGGCTGCTGGCCTCTGCGGGAGCTCTGACGGAGCTCCTTCGGGCGGAAACTGAGACGATCCCCGAGGGCGCCGCCGCACTTCTCGAGGAAGTCAAGCAAGACTATGAGCTGACAGTCGGCGCCATCCGCGCCTACCTGGAATCGGAGCATCAGCCGGAGTGACAGCTGTCGCCTCATCCCGTAGGGAGATAAGAGGAGGGGACCGGATGGCGCCGCAGAAGCACTGGCGGCCGCACTGGGAACAGGGAGACTGAAGCGGAAATACCACCTCAACAGCTTTACAGATATGGAAATACGCTGCCGGTCCGACGGCAGATATACATACGGAGAGAGAATGCTGATATGGCACAGAAGAAACGCATTTTAATTGTAGAGGATAACGAGCTGAACCGGGCCATCCTGTGTGAGATCCTGTCCGGCGACTATGAGGTGCTGGAGGCGGAGAACGGACAGGAGGCACTGGAGATCCTGTATCAGCATAAGGACAGCGTCGCCCTGATCCTGCTGGATGTGATGATGCCAGTGATGGACGGCTATACCTTTCTGGACCGGATCAAGGATGACGCCGAGCTGTCCCTCATTCCGGTCATCGTAATGACCCAGAGCGACGGCGAGGAAGACGAGGTATCGGCCCTGGCCCACGGCGCCACGGACTTTGTGCCAAAGCCGTATCGGCCCCAGGTGATCCTGCACCGGGTGGCCAGCCTCATCAAGCTGCGGGAGACCGCCGCCATGGTCAACCAGTTCCAGTATGACCGGCTCACCGGCCTTTACAGCAAGGAATTCTTTTATCAGAAAGTGCGGGAGAGGCTGGACGCCAATGACGGACGAAAGTACACCATCACCTGTTCCGATATTGAAAATTTCAAACTGTATAACGACACCTTTGGCCGGGAGGCGGGAGACCGCCTGCTGCAGGAGGACGCCGCAAATATGCAGAGAATGGTGGGCGAGGACGGCATCTGCGGCCGGTACGGCGCGGACTGCTTCCTGTGCCTGCGGGAGCAGGAGCGGGAACAGTCGGATCGCGAAAAGTTTTTTGGCGCGGCGTACTCCCAGCGTCCCAAGAAGATGGAGAATATATCCATCAAGTGGGGCATCTATGAGATCAACGACCGCTCCGTTCCCGTGGAGCAGATGTGCGACCGGGCGGTGCTGGCGGCCAAAAGCGTCAAGGGGCGGTACGACGAGCCCTTTGCCGTCTATGACGACGCGCTCCGGGGCAAGCTGCTGCGGGAGAAGGCTATCACCGACGCGATGGAGACCGCCCTGGCCGAGGAACAATTCGAGGTCTACTTCCAGCCCAAGTACAGCCTGAATGATAACTGCATGGCGGGGGCGGAGGCGCTGGTGCGCTGGAACCATCCGGAGTGGGGGTTCATGTCCCCCGGCGAGTTTATCCCGCTGTTCGAGAAGAACGGATTCATTCCCCGTCTGGACCGGTATGTCTGGGAGAAGGTGTGCAAGCAGCTCCGGGATTGGCAGGAGGGGGGATACCCCCTTGTTCCGGTCTCTGTGAATGTGTCCCGGGCGGATGTGTACCAGGGAGAGCTGGTGGATACGTTCCTGGAGCTTACCCAAAAGTACGGCGTGGACCCCGCGTATCTGCATCTGGAGATCACGGAGAGCGCCTATGCGGAAAACCCCGGGCAGATCATCACCACGGTGGAGGAGCTGCGAAAGCAGGGCTTCATCATGGAGATGGATGACTTCGGCAGCGGATACTCCTCCCTGAATATGCTCAGCCAGATGACGCTGGACATTCTGAAGCTGGATATGAAATTCATCCAGAGCGAACTGTCAAAACCCGCGGAGCAGAGCATTCTGAACGACGTCGTCACCATGGCCCACAGAATGTACCTGAGCGTTGTGGCGGAGGGTGTGGAGGCCCGGGAGCAGGTGGAGCGCCTGCGGGCAGTTGGATGCGACTATGTCCAGGGATACTTCTTCGCAAAGCCCATGCCAGCCGCGGAATTTGAAGAACTGCTGAGGGTCCAGCCTCCCCGGGGCGCGCGGCCCGGGGAAAGAGGACACCGGAACGAGCCGGAGATGCGGAGCCTGCTGGTGGCGGATGAAGACGCCTGGTACCGGGAGCGGGTGAGGCAGGCCTTTGAGGGAGAATGCCGGGTGCTGGAGGCATCCGACGGGGAAAGCGCCCTGGATCGCATCCGGTCCCTTGGGAGCGACGGGCTCTCCGCACTGATATTGAGCATGACGCTCCCGGAGAACGGTGCTGCCGCGATCCTGACGACGCTGCGGCAGGAGCCGGTATACTGGAAGCTCCCTGTTCTGGCGACCATACCCAGCGGCGAAAAGATGGAGGAGCTGCCGCAGGCAATGGAGACGGACGACTTCCTCTGCAAGTGCCATCCTATGTTCGACCTGCGCAGGCGTGTTCAGCGGCTGGTGGAAATAGCGACCGCCCAGGAGCGGGAGCGTGCCCTGAAGGACGAGGCCAACCGGGACCCCCTGACGGGACTGCTGAACCGGCGTGGGCTCCAGGCGGCTATGGCCTCTCTGCGGGCGGAGGAGATGCCGCTGGCGGTGTGCCTGTTTGACTTGGATGACCTGAAGAAGGTCAATGACAGACGCGGCCATGAAACGGGTGACAGAATGATCCGGGCGTTCGCGGACCTGCTTCGCCGCCATACCCGTGAGCAGGATATCCAGTGCCGCTACGGCGGAGACGAGTTTATGGTGGTCCTGAAGCGTCTGAACGATGCGGAGATCGCATTGAAAAAGGGAACGGACATCTGCCGGGCGTTTCAGAGCTACCTCACGGCGGAACAGCTCCCGGCCTCCTGCTCCGGAGGCGTCGCCCTGTGCGGAGCGAATGAGAAACCGTCCGCGGCGCTGATCGAGCGGGCGGATCAGGCCCTGTACCGTGCCAAGAGGGAGAACAAGGGCGGCTGCTGCCTGTGGCAGGAACCGTAAGCCTTTGGAACGGGCAGATATGAAGCCCGTGGATGCGCGGATAGATCACGCATGAGAAATAAGATTGGGAGAAGAAACATGAAGAAACTCTTTTGCCTCTTGCTGGCGCTTTCCATGACTGCCACGGTGCTGACCGGATGCGGCGCACAGAATTCCGGCAGTGAAAAGGATGGAAACGAAAGAGAAAAAGTAACGGTTGCCCTGTGGGGAACACAGCTTTTGGAGAATTACACCCAGTATCTGTGTGATACGTTCCCGGAAGTGGAGTTTGAATTTTTCCTGGCTACCAATTCCACGGACTTTTACCGCTATCGGAACGACCACGATGATCTGCCGGATATCCTAACGGTGCGCCGGTTTTCCCTGAAGGACGCGGTGCTGATCAAGGATCTTCTGTACGACCTGTGTGATACGGAGCTGGCGTCTACCTTCTACGGCACCTATCTGGACAACTACACCTATGATGACGGCACCATCAACTGGCTGCCGGCTTGCGCGGATGTGGACAGCATTATTATCAATGAGACGCTGTTCAAAGAGCATAACATCGCCATTCCCACGGATTATGACTCTTTTATCACGGCCTGCGAGGCCTTTGAGGAGTTGGGCATCCAGGGCTTCTGCTCTGATTTCGGTTCGGATTATACCTGTATGGAAGTGCTGCAGGGCTTTTCCATCTCGCAGCTTCTGTCCATGGAAGGCCGGGAGTGGCGGCAGCAGTACGAGAGCGGTGCTACCAATCAGCTCTCCGAAGAAGTATGGATGCCTGTCTTTGAGAAGTTCTTTGACATGAAGGAAAAGACCGGCCTCGGGGAAGCCGAAACGCAGATGACCAACCAGGACCCCAAGGGACTGTACACTGCCGGCAAGCTGGCCATGTATCGCGGCACAGGAACCGATGTGATCGCGTTTCCCGGCCGTGAGGGGGACCGCTCCATTTTGCTGCCGTATTTCGGCGATACGGAGAGAGATAACTGGCACCTGACCTATCCCTCCTTCCACGTGGCCGCCAGCAAGAAAGCAATGGAGGACCCCGAGCGGGAGGAACTTCTTCTGCGGATCATGACAGCCATGCTGAGCCAGGAAGGCCAGAGCTGCATCGCCTACGGCAAGAACATGATCCCCTATAATAAGGATGTGACATTGGAGTTGCTGCCCGAGCTGGACAACATCAAGCCCTATATCAAGCAAAACAAGATGTATATCCGTCTGGCTTCCGGCGAGATGTTCAGTATCTCCCAAAATGTGGTGCAGCGTATCCTGACCGGTGAACTGCAAACACCGGAGGAGGCGTTCAACGCATTCAATGCCCTGATGGCTGAGAGTAAGCAGTCTGATGACGTGGCAGCGCATATTGATACCGCCTATTCCAATCAGTTTACGGCAGAGCACGGCAATCTGGCCGCATCCGCTGTTTACAACACGGTCCTTGCGGAGGCGGATGTGGACATGGTGTTTGGACAGTCGTGCTACATCAGCAGCGATGTCTACGCGGGAGATTATACCATGAAGGATCTGGGCTACCTGATCAATAACGATGTGGGTAAGCCTGTGGTCGCCCACCTGACTGGCGGGCAGCTTTTTGAGCTTGTGTCAAACACCCTTACGCTGAAGGGGAACAGAGGCGCCGTCTGCAACGACAGTACGCTGTATGTGTCCAGCGGCTTTGAGATGGATGTCTCGAGGACTGACGGCGGCTATGCGCTCAACGCCCTGACGGTGGACGGGAAAGAACTGGACCCGAACGCGAATTTTTCCGTACTCATCTGTAGCGACTACGACTGGTATGTGGTCGATGCCTTGAAGGCGGTCGGGTGTGAGGATTATGAGATTGACGACGTCCACTTTGAAGCATATGTTCTGAAGCGTCTCGTAGATAATGGCGGCCAGTTGGAGGAACCTACGGATTACATCACGCTGCGGTGACACGGAAATGAAACGCAAACAGACGGCGTGCCAAACAAGCTTGAGGTGAATGCGGAGATGCCCGAAAGAAAAAACATAACCAAATATCTTTTGCCCGTGCTGTTTGCAGTCATTCTGACCGTTTCCCTGGTGGCGGCGATCCTTTATATTCGCGGTTACCTGATGCAGCAGACGGTCGAGGAGCGGTCTTCCCAAATGGAGGAGATGGTCTCCCAGATCCGGGCAAATCTGGACAACGGTCTGGAGATCCATTGGAATCTTGTGGCCGGGCTCGATGCTGCAACAGAGGGAATGCACTACAACAATGAACAGGAATTATGCGAGGCTATCGCCGGACTGGAAAAGGATCACCGCACGGACCTTTACGGCTGCCGGGTGGCGCTTCTGGATACGATAGGCACGGCCTATCTTCACGATGGGCCTGTGGGTATCTGGGACGATATCGGCCGCCTTGCAGACGGAAAAGAACGCCATACTTTCGTTTCCGATACCAGCAATGTGGAGGGAACATTCCTTGCATTTTCAAAGAAGCTGGAGAGCCCCATCACAGTGGGGGAAGATGACACACGCTTTACCCATCTGGTCCTGCTGAAGGATATTGCGACCCTGAAAAAATACTATACCACGGAGACCTACGGCGGAAATGCGGCCACCTATATCATCAAGAAAAACGGCACACTGGCATATTACGACGCTGAGGACGCCGATATCATCGGAGCGCGGAATGTCTTCAAAGCACTTGAAGAAGCGGAGCATATCCGGGGCCGGGATTTTGCCGTGCTCAGAGAGCGGCTGTACAAGGACGGGGTCGTGGCTGCGAATGTCCTGCTCCGCCAGACAGAGTATTATTACTGTCTGGCAACACTGGAAACATATGATACGATCCTGATGCTGCTGATCCCGGCGGAGTCTGTGGCGGTCAGCACCATGAATATGATGAACTCCACTGTTCGGGTGGCGATCACCGTCATGTCGGCCATGGCGGCATTGATCGTGCTGGCTTTCATCAGTATCGTCATGGTCCAGCGCAGCAGCCAGATGGTGAAGGCCGAGCAGCAGAACAACCAGGAGCTGAACAGGCTGCGTCTGGCTGCGGAGGACGCAATGGTCGCCGCAGAGTCAGCCAACAAAGCCAAAAGCATCTTCCTCAGCAATATGTCCCACGATATCCGCACCCCTATGAACGCGGTGATCGGCTTCACCACGCTGGCGCTGGCCAATGTTGACAATCCGGAAAAGGTAAAAGATTACCTGGCCAAGATCCTGTCCTCCAGCAACCACCTGCTGAGCCTCATCAACGATATTCTGGATATGAGCCGTATCGAGAGCGGCAAGATCCACCTGGAGGAGCAGGAGGCCAACCTGTCGGATATGCTTCATGATATCAAGACCATCATCAGCGGGCAGATCCACGCCAAACAGCTGGAACTGTATATGGATGTTATAGACGTCACTGACGAGGATGTGTTCTGTGACAAGACCCGGCTGAATCAGGTGCTGCTGAACCTGTTGTCCAACGCCATCAAGTTTACGCTGCCGGGCGGCACCATCTCCGTCCGTGTGGCGCAGCTCCACAATGCCCCGGAGGGCAAGGGACTGTACGAGATCCGGGTGAAGGATACCGGAATCGGCATGAGTCAGGAGTTCGCCCAGCGCATCTTCGAGCCCTTCGAGCGGGAGCGGACCTCCACGGTCAGCCGCATTCAGGGCACCGGTCTGGGCATGTCCATTTCCAAGAATATCATCGACATGATGGGCGGCACCATCGAGGTCTACACCGAGCAGGACAAGGGCACCGAGTTTGTGATCCGTCTGGCCCTGCGCCTCCAGTCGGAGCGCCGCAGTGTGGAAAAGATCAAGGAGCTGGAGGGCCTGAAGGCCCTGGTGGTGGACGACGACTTCGGCACCTGCGACAGCGTGACCAAAATGCTGGTGCAGGTGGGGATGCGCTCGGAGTGGACGCTCTCCGGCAAGGAGGCAGTCCTCCGGGCCAGACAGTCCATGGAACTGAACGACCCCTTCCATGCCTACATCATTGACTGGCGTTTGCCGGATATGAACGGAATTGAGGTCACACGCCAGATCCGTGCCCTGGGGGACGACACGCCCATCATCATCCTCACCGCCTACGACTGGACGGATATTGAGGCGGAGGCGAGAGCCGCCGGCGTGACGGCGTTCTGCGCCAAGCCCATGTTCATGTCGGACCTGCGGGAATCCCTGCTGACCGCCCTGGGCCAGCAGCGGGCCAGGAAGGAGAGCACCCTGCCTGACGCCTGCGGATCGGCCGACTTCAAGGATAAGCGATTGCTGCTGGCGGAGGATAATGAGCTGAACCGGGAGATCGCGTTGGAGATCCTGGGCGAATACGGCTTCCATATTGACACGGCGGAAAACGGCGTGGAAGCTGTGGAGAAAGTGGCTGCCTCCAGACCCGGTGACTACGACCTGGTGCTGATGGATATTCAGATGCCGATGATGGACGGCTATGAGGCCACCCGGCGCATCCGCGCACTGGAAGATCCGGCTCTGGCTGGCATTCCGATTCTGGCCATGACTGCCAACGCCTTTGACGAGGACCGCAGGGCGGCGGCTGAGTGCGGCATGAACGGCTTCCTCTCCAAGCCCATCCAGATCGAGGAGGTCCTTTTGACGCTGCAAGGCGTATTTCACCAGGGATAAATACTGTATCGTGAGAAAACGCTCCCGCCTTTCCGCACTCTGTGCGGGGAGGCGGGAGTTACGCATTTTTGTATAGATGGCGCTTTTCGCGGAACACTACGGAAAACGTGGAAAGGAAGTCATGTCATGCCTGAAAGACTTGTCATCGCCCTGGGCGGCAACGCCCTGCAATCCAAGGATTCCGCCCCTACCGCCGAGGCGCAGCTGGAGGTGGTCCGCCAGACCGCCCGCCATATCGCGGAGATCAGCGGCCGGGGCTACGAAATGGCCGTGGTTCACGGGAACGGCCCCCAGGTGGGACGTATTTTGCTTGCCAGTGAGACGGCCAGGGAGGTAGTGCCGCCCATGCCCTTTGACGTGTGCGGCGCCATGAGTCAGGGCTATATCGGCTACCATATCCAGCAGGCATTGAAATACGCTCTCAGCGCCCGGAACCGGAACTGTCCCGTGGTGTCCATCACTACCCAGGTGGTTGTGGACAGGAACGACCCCGCGTTCCAGAACCCCACCAAGCCAATCGGCGGCTTCTGTTCTCAGGAGGAAGCGGAGCGGCTGGAGCGGGAGAAGGGCTATGTCATGCGGGAGGACGCCG
>CAMAKJ010000043.1 GCA_945836055.1 uncultured Clostridia bacterium
CGAACCAGTGCGCACACTGGTGTGGCAATCCGTTCCTTGCAATGCGCAGCATTGCGTCGGCCGCAGGCCGATCCCGTTAGGTGCACAAATTCCAGTTTGCCGGTATGATACGTTAAGCCGATATGCACCTTTTGATATTATCAGCCGCAGAGCCTGGCCTGCTCCGCCGCGACGCCGGCTTCGCAGCTGCGCATAGCGAGGATGGTTTTCTCCATCAGCTCCTCCAGCGTCCAGCCCAGACGGTCGGCGCCGGTCTGGATCACGTCCCGGGAGCAGCCAGCGGCGAACTTCTTGTCCTTGAATTTCTTCTTCAGGCTGCTGACCTCCATGTCCATGACGCTTTTGCTTGGGCGCATCCGGGCGGCAGCGCCGATGAGACCGGTGAGCTCGTCTGCGGCAAAGAGAATCTTTTCCATCTTTTTGGTCGGCTCCACGTCGCAGCACAGGCCAAAGCCGTGGGAGCAGATGGCGTGGACCATCTCGGGACTGGCGTCGATTTCCGCCAGCAGCTCCGGCGCCTTGACGCAGTGCTGCTCCGGATAGCGCTCAAAGTCCACGTCGTGCAGCAGTCCGCACAGGCCCCAGAAATCCGCGTCCTCGCCTTCCTGTTCGGCGAACCAGCGCATAACCCCTTCCACGGTCAGGGCGTGGAGAATGTGAAAGGGCTCCTGATTGTATTTTTGCAGCAGGGAAAGAGCCTGCTCCCGGGTGATTTCCATAAAAGTGGCCTCCTTTTTATAGGACCTCTGAACAAATCGTCTGCGGCTGGACGGCGAATCTTTTGTCCCATCCGTGCAGTTCTGGAAATGGGAAATACATACAGTATTCCTCCATTTCCAGAACTTTCGGCTGAGCCAAAATCTTCTGCCGCCAGCACTCGCCGATTTAATCAGAGGTTCCTTAGAAAACTGGGATCATTGTACTTCCGCCGACTGCTTTTGTCAACGGCAAAAACCGACCGTTCCCGCCGGTTTTCCATACAGAAAATCCCCGGCCCTGCTTTGCAGGGCCGGGGATGGTTCTTTTGGGAAGCGGTCAGTTGGAGCTGAGCACCAGATCCCTGCGGATATATTTTGCGTTGCCGTCAGTCACGGTCATGGCGTCCACGGTCTCGCTGTACCAGCTCTCCATGTCGTTGCTGCGCAGCTCACTTTCGATCTGGTAGTCCCGATAGGTGGTATCGCTCAAACCAACGAAGTACATGACGTGGTAACCGTACTCAGTTTCGATGATGCCGGTGTTGCCGGGTTTGCGGCTGGAATCAAAGCACCAGTCGTTGAAGTTCGTCACCATCTGACCGGGATAGACATTCTCGTACAGACCGCCGGTGGTGCCGTCGCCGTCGTCGGACTTCTCGTTGGCCAGCGCGGCGAAGGAATCCTCACTGGCGTCGCCGGACATCCACTCGTCCAGAATGTCCTCGGCTTCCTGCTTGGCAGCGGCCTTCTCCTCGTCGGAGTAGGTGGTAGCGCCGGTGTTGGAGTCGGTGGTGCCGCCCTCAAACGCCACCAGGATGTGACGGACGTTTACCAGGGGGAAGGTGTTGTCGTTGGAGCCGGTGAAGAAGACAGCGTAGTAGCCGTTGGTGGTTGTGGTTTCCTTGCCGTCGTCATCGGTGGTGGTGGAGGTATTGGCGATCACGGTCTTGTCGCCTTCCGTCCGGGCGTCGTCGGCAACCCAGTCACGGATGGCGGCGAGGACGGAGGAATACAGCTGATCCTCGTAGGCAGTGCTGGCGGCCTCGGTGTCCTTGTTGATGTCCAGGGCGGCGATGGCGGCGTCAAAGTCGGCAACAGACGCGATTTCTTCGCCGGTCAGAGACTTGGCGGCAGCCTCAGCAGCCTTGACGGAGGCGGCCTTCTCGGCGTCGGAGTAGGTGGTGTTGCCGTCGTCATCGGTAGTGCCGCCCTCCAGGAACTTGCTGGCGGAGAGATAATAGGTGTTATAGGTGAAGGAAGAATACTTGGCGTAATTCTCCGCTTCGGCGGCCCGGAGATCCGCGTCTTCATAGGTCAGGGAATCGGCGTAGTAGCTGTAATACGCGTTTGCCAGGGCGTTTACTGTGACATAGTCCCGGTAGTTTTCCTCCGTGGAGCCGTTGCCGAACTGGGCCTTCAGGTAATCCTTGAAGCTGGAGAAGCCGTAGAGGGTGGCATAGGCCTTGCCGTTATTGATGCTGGTGTCGATGTCGGCAATCTCCTCATCGGACAGGGTAAAGCCCGCGGCCTCCGCAGCATCCGCCAGGGCGTAGACGGCCTTGGCGTTGTCCTTGGCGGTGTCCAGGAAATCATCCGCCCAGGTGCGGCCGGTTTCCTCGTCAATCACCTGCTCGTCCAGGGGCTTGGTGGTATCGAGGCCGAACATGGCGGCGTAGCTGCCGTACTGATTGATAAAGGTATTGACGGCGTTCATGTAGAAATAGCCGAGCTCGGCGTTGCTGATGTTGTGGTCGCCTACGGTCAGTGCGGTGGTCTTCCGCTCCCGGATGCCGCTGCTGGCGAGGCTCCTGCTGACGCCCACACAAATGGCTACCACCACCATTACGACCAGAACGGCGACGAACAGGGTGGTATAAAGCTTCAGCTTTTTGGCTTCCTTCTGCTCGGCACGCTGCTTTTCCGTCATTTTGGCGGCGTTTTCTTCGTTGCGGAGCTTCTTCTTGCTGGATGCGCTCATGGTATCAAATCCTCTCATTTTGTCCTATTGGTTATCACGCGATTGATTTTTACGCATAGACCAAGGTATTATAATCCATTTTTCCTCCGGTTTCAAGGGGCAATCCGCCAAAGGATCGGGAATTATTAAAAAATTTACAGAAATCTGAGCCTTGCGGAACCGACACGAACAAAAAAACATGGGGAGCCGAAGCTCCCCATGCACCCCGCTTTAGCCGTACGCATCCAATTATGACCTGCACGAAAAGGCAGGTGGGATGCCGCTCCCGACCGTTACTGCTCCCAGCGTCCGCCCACCGTCGAAGCGGGGGCGGGAGGTCTGCAAACAGGCCGGGAAGTCTAACTTCCCAATCAAAAAATGTGGGTCCAAAAGGACACGCAACGCACCAAGCAGGAAAGAATCCTACTGTTCTTCTTCGTAAAGGGAATCCATAATCAGGTCATACACAGCCCGCAGCTCTGCCTCGTCCTCGATGGCGCAGAGAATCGGCTCGTCGTCTTCCTCGATGGATTTGAAAATGCTGACCTCCAGATCCTGGGGATCGTCGCCGTCGGAGGCGGGGATGACCGCCATATAGGTGCTGCCGTTGTACTCCAGCGTTGTGAGCACCTCCAGCTCGTACTCATTTCCGTCTTCGTCCGCGATGGTGATAAAGTCGGAACCGTATTGATCTGCCACTGCAGCATCCCTCCCCAAAACGCTGTCTCTATTCTACAGCAGCGGGCGCTTAAAATCAAGGGGCATTTTGTACAGAAACGAAATGCCATTTTTGCTTTTGCTCCCGGAGAAGTCAGGACAGGTAGTCCTCCAGCAGACGGTTCAGCTCCTCCTCCGTACGCACGGGAATGCCCTTTTCCAGCGCGGCACGGTCGGCATCCGGCAGGGAAGCCACCGGGCAGGGATAGATCTGCCGCGGCTCCGCAGCGCCCTTGTCAAACAGGGCCAGATACCCCCGGAAGCAGCCCAGGGTCATGGACGCAAGCAGAAACAGGGCGAACAGACGTTGTTTCCCCATAATCTGAGATTCCCCCTTCCGGGCATAGTATCCCCCGGAATTCAAACATTATTTATAAATTGGGTCTTTCGTTTTTGTGGGAAGTATGATATAATGATATGAGTAGTGTTATGCGTATATGACACTGGTTATACTTTTGAAAAGCATACAGACGTGCCAAGCGTTTTTGGAGGTACCCTATGGCAAGTGATAAAAAACCGAAAAGGCGCAAAAAGCTCCGTCAGGAGTGGAATCCCCACTGGTCGATCAAGCTGCTGTATACGATTCTGTCCGCAGCGGGTTCCGTTTTGAAGATCGCGCTGGGCGCGGCGGCGACGGTGCTGCTGATTGTACTGATCTGCGGGACGGTGTTTGTGGGCACCCTTGGAGACTATCTGCAGGAGGACATTCTCACCGAGGCGGCCGACTGGTCCCTGGATGACTATGACCTGGAAAAAACGTCCTTTATCTATTACGTGGACAGCCGCGGAGATATTCAGCTTTTGCAGCAGATTTACACCACCACCGACCGGCAGTGGGCGTCCATTGACGAAATCCCCGAGGATCTGATTCACGCCGCCGTGGCTATTGAGGACAAGCGGTTCTACGAGCACCAGGGCGTGGACTGGATCACCACCATGAAGGCCTGCCTGAATATGTTCTTCGGCGGCGACGAGCAGTTCGGCGGCTCCACCATTACCCAGCAGTTTATCAAGAACCACACCGGTGAGAAAAGCGTCACCGTACAGCGGAAGGTGATGGAAATCTTCCGCGCCCAGATTTTCGAGCGGGAATACGACAAAAACCTGATTATGGAGTATTACCTCAACGAAATCTACCTCGGCCGGGGCTGCTACGGCGTCAAGAGCGCGGCGGCGGAGTATTTCGGTAAGGAGCTGCAGAATCTGACCACCGCCGAGTGCGCCAGCCTTATCAGCATCACCAACAACCCCTCTCTGTTCAATCCCTATTCCCAGAGCGTTTATATGTACAAGGGCGAGGAGCGGGACGGCGCTGCCCGGAACCGCTACCGCCAGCTGAATGTGCTATCTGAGATGCTGGATCAGGGCTACCTGACCCAGGAGGAATACGACGAGGCCGTGGCCCAGGAGATGGTCTTTAAGGAGGGCATCGCCGACGAGGACCGCTGGACGGTGTGCGAGGACTGCGGCTACGAGAATACCCGCAGCCATTTTTCCGGCGAGGGAAGCACCTATTACTGCCCCCAGTGCGGCAATCAGGTGTCCGTCAGCACCGACGCCTCCCAGCACATCTACTCCTGGTTCGTGGACGCCGTGATTGTGGACTTTGCCTCCTATCTCGCCCAGCAGGACGGAAGAGTCTGGGATGAGCTGAGCGAAAACGACCAGAGCATCTACCTCAACCGCATCCAGAAGGGCGGCTACCACATCTACACCACCCTGGATATGGACGTGCAGAAGCAGGTGGACGCGGTGTATACCGACCTGAACAACATTCCCATCACCCGCAGTGAGCAGCAGCTGCAGTCCGCCATCGTGGTCATCGACAACGAAACCGGCGACGTTGTGGCCCTGTCCGGCGGCGTGGGAGAGAAGAACACCTTCCTGGCCTACAACAAGGCCACCCAGGCAAAGCTTCAGACCGGCTCCTCCCAGAAGCCGATTTCCGTCTACGCCCCGGCGTTTGAGTCGGGAAAAGTGACTCCCGCAACTGTGTTTAAGGACCTGCCCATCAACTATGACGGCGGCAATAACTGGCCGAAAAACGACAACCGACAGTACCAGTACGCGAGAACTGTCTACCAGGGCATCGTTTCCTCCGTCAACACCATTTCCGCCCGCACCCTGTCGGAGATCGGCCCGGACTATGGCTACAGCTTCGCCAAATACAATTTTGGCCTCAGCACCCTGACGGACAGCTACCCGCTGCCCAACGGGCAGAGCCTGTCCGACGTGGGTCTGGCGCCGTTGGCGCTGGGCGCGCTGACGGTGGGCGTTACCGTGCGGGAGATGTCCGCCGCTTACGCCACCTTCGCCAACGACGGCGTATACCGGGAGGCCAGACTCTTTACCAAGGTCTATGACAGCGACGGAAACGTCGTCGTGGACAACACCCAGGAGTCCCGGAAGATTCTCAGCCAGAAGACCGTTGACTATATGAACTACTGCCTGTACAACGCGGCCAACTACGGCACCGGCGGCGCGGCGATTTTCCCCGGTCAGAGCATCGCGGGCAAGACGGGCACCACGTCCTCCAACCGGGACCGGTGGTTCTGCGGATACACCACCCACTACACTGCGGCGGTGTGGTGCGGCTATGATATTCCGGAGCAGATTTACCTCACCGGCAGTACGGCCAACCCCGCTGCCCGGCTGTGGAAGATGGTCATGCAGCCCATTCACCAGGGGCTTCCGGCCCAGGGACTGTACAACGGCAATGCGTTCCACAGCGTGGATGTATGCCTGGACTCCGGTAAGAAGGCAACGCCCGCCTGCAGCAGCGACGCCCGGGATCTGAACCGGGTGGTCAGCGTGAATGTCTATGACGGCGACGAACCGGAGGGCACCTGCGACAAGCACGTGCAGGTGGAATTCTGCGTCACCGGCGGCGGTGTGGCCACGGAATACTGCCATATGTGCGACGCGCAGATCGAGTCCCGCTCTCTGGTGAAGCTGACCCGGGACGAGGTGGAGGAAATCAAGGCCGCCGACGGCTTTGGCCTCAATGATATCTACACCGCCAATTACTATGTCTATCTGGTCAATGACGACGGAACCCCCGGCTCCTGGCACGGCTTCTATAACAACCAGAACATCGACATCGATGCGCCCTATATCCTGTGCCCCCTGCACAACCAGAGCTACTGGGAGGAAAACCAGCCGGAAGACTGGACGGACTCCGACGACGGCTGGGGTGACGGCACGGGCGACAGCTCTGACAACTGGGGCGGCTGGGACGGCTTCGTGGGCTGATTCAGAGAGAAGAAAGAGAAGAGGAGAAACCCAATGCTGTGGATTTCTGACGAATGGAAAGAATACGAGGTTCTGGACTGCAGCGGCGGCGAGCGTCTGGAACGGTGGGGAAAATATATTTTGGTGCGGCCGGATCCCCAGGTCATCTGGGACACGCCCCGGATTGTGCCCCAATGGAATCGCTACGACGCCCGGTACGTCCGCTCCAACACCGGCGGCGGCCACTGGACGGATCACAAGCTGCCGGAGCGCTGGCAGATTCACTACAAGGACTACCTGACCTTCAACGTCAAGCCCATGAATTTCAAGCACACCGGTGTTTTCCCGGAGCAGGCCGCTAACTGGGACTTCATCCGGGAGAAGGTTGCTGCGGCATCTGCCCGGCGTCCCATCCGGGTGCTGAACCTGTTTGCCTATTCCGGCGGCGCGACCCTGGCGGCGGCAGCCGGCGGGGCGGAGGTGTACCATGTGGACGCCTCCAAGGGCATGGTGGCCTGGGCGAAGGAAAACGCCGCGGCCTCCGGCCTGGCGGATAAGCCCATCCACTGGATTGTGGACGACTGCGGGAAGTTCATCCAGCGGGAAATCCGCCGGGGACGGCGCTACGACGGCATCATTATGGACCCGCCCAGCTACGGCCGGGGCCCCAGCGGCGAGATCTGGAAAATGGAAACCAGCTTCTACCCCTTCCTCCAGGAAACGGTGAAGCTGCTGTCCGACAATCCGCTGTTCGTAATCATCAACTCCTATACCACCGGTCTTGCGCCCTCCGCCGTGGCCTATGCCTCCGACGCGGTGTTCGCGGAGGTCTACGGCGGAAAGACGGCGGCGGGAGAGCTGGGGCTGCCGGTGAAGCAATCCGGCCTGATTCTGCCTTGCGGCGCTACCGGACGGTGGACGCCGTGACAGAAGCTGACGTGGAAAGCTGAGAGATTAAGAGTTGTGCTTATCGGGATAACGCAGCAAAGCGATTAAGTGCAGATTATCTGGCTGAGGCCGGAATGCTGAATGTAAAATGCGAAATGCAGAATTGAGGTATTTCCTTCACCAAATTTCAAATTTATCTAATAGCTGAGTTAAGCCGATATGCATATAAAGAATTATGGAGGACGCCTGATTTGAGCGAAATTATCTCGGTGGAGCATCTGGCATACACCTACCCGGGCGAGGAGGACGCGCCCGGCGTTCCCGTGTTTGCGGATCTGAACCTGACCATTGAAGAGGGCAGCTTTGTGGCGGTGCTGGGCACCAACGGCTGCGGCAAATCCACCCTTGCCAAGCATTTTAATTCTATCCTGCTGCCCACCGGCGGCAAGGTGTACGTCTGCGGCATCGACACGTCCAACGAGGAGCGGATTATGTCCGTTCGCCGGAACGTGGGCATGGTGTTCCAGAATCCGGACAACCAGATTGTCGCCAATGTGGTGGAGGAGGATGTGGCCTTCGGCCCGGAGAATCTGGGTGTCGCCAGTCCGGAGATCCGCCGCCGGGTGGACAACGCCCTGAAACAGGTGGATATGTACGAATACCGAAAGCACGCCCCCCACCTGCTGTCCGGCGGACAGAAGCAGCGCATCGCCATCGCGGGGGTCATCGCCATGGAGCCGAAGTGCATCGTCCTGGACGAGCCCACCGCCATGCTGGACCCCCGGGGCCGCCGGGAGGTCATGGACACCATAAAACGGCTGAACCGGGAGAAGGGCATCACCGTGGTGCTCATCACCCACCACATGGACGAGGCGGCCCAGGCCCAGCGGGTGATCGTGCTGGACAAGGGCACTGTTGCCGCCGACGGCACACCGGAGGCGGTTTTCGCCCAGGTGGAGCTGCTCCATGCCATCGGCCTGGCGGCTCCTGAGACGGTGGAGCTGTGCTGGCAGCTGAATCAGCAGGGGCTTGACCTGCCCCTGGACAAACTGGACCCCGAAGACTGCGCGCAGGCACTTTACGATTGGGTATCGGCCTGACCCGCTGGGAGGTATTTTTTTGGAATCCATTCTGGAAGTAAAGAACTTAACCTACATTTACAGCGCCGGAACGCCCTTTGAGCATAAGGCTTTGGACGACGTGTCCTTTCATCTTCATCGGGGTGAGTTCGTCGGCATCATCGGACATACAGGCTCCGGAAAATCCACCCTGATGCAGCAGCTCAACGGCCTGCTGAAGCCCACCTCCGGCACGGTGCTGCTGGACGGGAAGGACATCTGGTCGGACAAGGCGCTGACCCGCCAGGCCCGGTTCCGGGTGGGACTGGTGTTCCAGTATCCGGAATACCAGCTTTTCGAGGAGACCGTCTTCAAGGACATCGCCTTCGGCCCGAAAAACATGGGGCTTTCTCCCGAGGAAATTGACCGCCGGGTGCGGGAAGCCGCCGGGTTTGTGGGACTGACGGAGGAGCAGCTGGAGGTGTCGCCCTTTGATCTTTCTGGCGGACAGAAGCGCCGGGTGGCCATCGCCGGCGTCATTGCCATGGAGCCGGAGGTGCTGATTTTGGATGAGCCCACCGCCGGCCTGGACCCTGTGGGACGCTCTGAGATTCTGGGTAACATTGAAGCCTATCGCAAGGCGAAAAATGCCACCATTATGATGGTCTCCCACTCCATGGAGGATGTGGCCCGACTGACCGAACGGCTGCTGGTGATGAACGGCTCCAGGCTGGCCATGGACGCGCCCCCCGCCGAGGTGTTTACCCATGCCGAGGAACTGGTTGCCATGGGCCTGAACATTCCTCAGGTGACCCAGGTGTTTCTGGCGCTGAAAAAACGGGGCCTGGACGTGAAAAACGTGTACACCATCGACCAGGCCGTCGCCGAGCTGAACCGGCTCAGGGGAGGTGCGTCCCATGCTTAAAGACATCACCCTGGGTCAGTATTTCCCGGGCAATTCCGTTATTCACCGCCTGGACCCCAGAACCAAGCTGATTCTGCTGGTTGTGTACATGGTGGCGCTGTTTGTCGCCTCCGGCTGGGTGTCCTACGGTGTGATGCTCCTGTTCCTGCTCACCGTCATCAAAATCTCCACCATTCCGGGCAAGGCCATTGTCCGGGGCATGAAGCCGCTGGTGATGATTCTGATTTTCACCGGCGTCCTCAACCTGTTCTTCACCAAAGAAGGAACGGTGCTGGTGGATTTCTGGATTATCACCATCACCACCGGCGGCTTGGAGCGGGCGCTGTTCATGATGGCCCGGATTCTCATGCTCATTACCGGCACCTTCCTGCTGACCTACACCACCTCGCCCATCTCCCTGACCGACGGCCTGGAAAGCCTGATGGGACCGCTGAAGGCTGTCAAGGTGCCCGTCCACGAGCTTTCCATGATGATGTGCATCGCTCTGCGGTTTATCCCCACCCTGATTGAGGAAACGGACAAAATCATGTCCGCCCAGAAGGCCCGGGGCGCGGATTTTGAAAGCGGAAAGCTTATAGAACGGGCGAAAGCCCTGATTCCCATTTTGGTGCCCCTGTTCATCAGCGCCTTCCGCCGGGCGGACGAGCTGGCCACCGCCATGGAGTGCCGCTGCTATCAGGGCGGCGAGGGCAGAACCAAGATGAAGCAGCTGCACTACACCCGCATCGACTTTGCCGCCTTCGGCGTGGTCACGCTGGTGGTTGCGGCCATCGTTGTGCTGAAGCGCTTCGGCCTGTGAGGGATGCCATGCGCAACATTGCTTTGATTCTGACTTACCTGGGAACGAACTACCACGGCTGGCAGGTGCAGAAGAATCTGCCCACGGTGGCGGAAACCATGGAAAAGGCCGCCGCCATGGTGGTGGGGCATCCGGTGCATATGACCGGCTGCGGCCGCACCGACGCCGGGGTGCACGCCCGGGTGTATGTAGCCAATTTCCGCACAACCTCCACCATTCCCGTGGAGCGGCTGCCCTACGCCCTGAATACCCACCTTCCCTGCGACATCGTGGTGACGAAGGCCTTTGAGGTGCACGAGAACTTTAACGCCATCGGCTCCTGTGTCCGCAAGGAATATACCTACCAGATTTACAATTCCCGGCTGAAGGACCCATTTTATGTCAACCGCGCATGGTTTTACCCGAAGCATCTGGATGAAGCCGTGATGCAGGCGGCTGCCAGACAGTTTGTGGGCACCCACGATTTTGCGGCGGTGAGAAGTGTGGGCACGGATGTCAAATCCACCGTCCGCAGGGTATACTATTATGATGTGGAGCGCTCCGGCAGCCGCATTCTCCTCCGGGTCTGCGCCAACGGCTTCCTCTACAACATGGCCCGTGCCATGGCGGGCACGGTGGTCTACGCCGCCGAGGG
>CAMAKJ010000044.1 GCA_945836055.1 uncultured Clostridia bacterium
ATCAGCGTGGAGTGCCCCGGTGCCAACGAAAAGGGCGTTTACCACAACGCCACGGGGCTGGATGTGACGGAGCTGGAAGCAAAGCAGGATGTGCTCTTTGAAAAGCTGCAGGCAATGGGTGTTCTGAACATTGCCATCGGCGATCTGGGCAACGAAATCGGCATGGGCGCCATTCACGATACGCTGGAAACCTACATACCCTATGCCGCAAGGAACGCCTGCCGGTGCGGCTGCGGCGGCGGCATTGCAGTGCGCACCAAGGCGGACAACATCATCACCGCCACCGTCTCCGACTGGGGCTGTTACGCCATGATTGCGGCGTTGGCCTATCTGAAGGAGGACCCGGACATCATGCACACGCCGGAGCTGGAGCAGAAAACCATGGAAACCGCCTGCCACAGCGGAATGATCGATATGTACGGCTGGCTGATTCCCGCCATCGACGGTTTCGGGCCGGAGATCAATCTGCCCATTGTCGCTCTGATGCGGGAGATGGTGGTAAGCGCTCTGAAGCTCAGGAAAACCTGCTCCACCTGGTTTGAGAAGGTTGAGCAGCTGCACTATTTTGACGAGCACTGAAGCCTATGGAGCAAGTCAGTTTTCTAACCTGCGGTGACTGCGCAGTGACCGTGGCCTTTCCCCAGGAGATTCGGGAAGAAACCAACCGGCGCATCCGGTTCCTGGCCGCCAGAATCCAGAGTGCCGGCATCCACGGGGTACAGGAGACGGTGCCCACCTTTTGCAGCCTGACCGTCTACTATGATCCGCTGGTGCTTCCCCGGAAGAAGCTGGAGCATCACATTCTCCGTCTGCTTGGTTCCTATCGGGACAACGCGTCGGCGCAGAAGCGGGTGTTCCGGATTCCCGTGTGCTACGAGGGAGACTTTGCGCCGGATATGGAGGATGTGTGCCGCCTGACCGGGCTCACCCGGCAGCAGGTGATCGCGCTTCACAGCTCCGTGGATTATCTCATCTATATGCTGGGATTTCTGCCTGGCTTTCCCTATCTGGGCGGAATGGATCCCCGGTTGGAAGCGCCCCGGCTGGAATGTCCCAGAACCCGCATTCCGCCGGGAGCAGTGGGCATCGGCGGGAAGCAGACCGGAATCTACCCCCTGGCCTCCCCAGGGGGCTGGCGCCTCATCGGCAGAACGCCGGCAGTGCTTTACGATCCCCACCGGGAAAACCCCATCGTCTATGAGGCCGGGGACTACATCCGCTTCTGCCCCATTACCCCGGAGGAATTTCAGCGTCTTGTTGAAAGCGGTGAGACAGACATTCGGGAGGAAACGGTATGAAGATGACAATTCTCTCCCCCGGCCCCCTGTCCACCATCCAGGACGAAGGGCGCTTCGGCGCCATGGGCAAAGGGTTTTCTCCCGGCGGTGCCATGGACCCGATCGCCATGAAGCTGGCGAACCTTCTTGTGGGCAACGCCCCGGGTATGGGCGTCATAGAAATGACCATGGCGGGCATTACCGCCCGGTTTGACTGTGACAGCGTGATTGCCCTGACGGGAGCGGATATGTCCGCCAGGCGCAATGGCGTCCCTATCGAACGGTATCGGTCCATCGCCGTACATGCCGGCGATACCCTCACCATGGGCGCAGCCCTGCACGGAATGCGGGCCTATCTGGCAGTGACGGGAGGCTTTGACCTGCCCGTCGTCATGGGCAGCGTGTCCACCAACCTGAAATGCGGACTGGGCGGTTTTCGGGGACGGAAGCTGCAGAGAGGCGACGAACTGCCCCTGAACCAGAGCGTACCTGCGTCTGTGTTTGGGGAGCGGCGGCTGGCGATACCGGATTCCTGCCCGGACGTTGTCACCCTCCGGGTGCTGCTTGGCCCCCAGGATGACGCCTTTACAGAGCGGGGCATCGCCGCATTCTTAAGCAGCGAATACACCGTAACCGGCCAGTCCGACCGGATGGGCATCCGGCTCTCCGGGGAAAGAATCGAAAGCAAGCACGGCGTGGATATCCTCTCCGACGGCATAGCCACCGGATCGATTCAGATACCCGCTTCCGGAACCCCCATTATCATGATGGCCGACCGGCAGACCACCGGCGGCTACGCAAAAATCGCTGCGGTAATCTCGGCGGACCTGAGCCTGGCCGCCCAGGTCCGGCCCGGTACGCGCATTCGCTTTGTTACCGTCCCGGAGCAGGAAGCCATCCGCCTGCGCCGGGAGATGGAGAAAAAAATGAAACAGCGGGAGTACGAAATGTTGTACGGCATTTGATTCCCGCTGCGGGTGGAAAAGAAAAGCGATCAATTGGGAAGGTGAACACAATGGACGATTCCACCATGACGCCCAAAGCTGTGCGGGCGCTGATCCGGCAGGGCAAACTCACCGGGCAGACCTCCGGCATGTGCGCGGGCTACGCGCAGGCCAACCTTCTGGTTTTGCCCAGAGCGCAGGCCTATGACTTTCTTCTGTTTACCCAGCGCAATCCCAAATCCTGTCCCATACTGGAAGTGGGAGATGTGGGCAGCAGGCTGGTGAAGCGAATGGCGGACGGCGCGGATATCGCCACCGACATTCCCAAATACCGGGTCTGGGAAAACGGCGTGCTGACAGGGGAATTCACGGAGATTTCCCACCTCTGGCGGGATGACTTCGTCTATTTCCTGATTGGCTGTTCCTTCTCCTTTGAGGGGGAGCTGCTGGCTGCCGGGGTTCCGGTGCGCCACATTGAAGAGGGCAAAAACGTGCCCATGTATCTGACCAATATCGACTGCGAGCCGGCGGGTATTTTCCACGGCAAGCTGGTGGTCAGTATGCGCCCCATGCCGGCGGATCAGGTGATCCGGGCGGTGAGCATCACCGCCTCCATGCCCCGGGTCCACGGCGCGCCCATCCACATCGGCGACCCGGCGAAAATCGGCATTTCCGACATCTCCAAGCCGGATTTCGGTGACGCCGTCACCATTCGGGAGGGGGAAATTCCCGTATTCTGGTGCTGCGGCGTAACGCCCCAGTCCGTTGTGATGAGCGCCAGGCCCCCCATTGCCATTTCCCACGCACCGGGACATATGTTTATCACGGACGTGAAAAATTCTCTGCTGAAGGACTGATTGAAATGTATCAGATCGATCTGAACTGCGACCTGGGCGAAAGCTACGGCGCTTACCGTCTGGGTATGGACGAGGACATCATTCCCCTGATTTCCTCGGCGAATGTGGCCTGCGGCTTTCACGCCGGGGACTTCAACACCATGGCAAAGACCGCACGTCTGTGCGAAGAAAGCGGAGTGTCCATAGGCGCCCATCCGGGCTTCCCGGATCTGCAGGGCTTCGGGCGCAGAAACATGAGTCTGTCTCCGGCGGAGGTGCAGAATCTGATTACCTATCAGATCGGCGCGCTGGACGCCTTCTGCCGGAGCGCCGGCATCCGTCTGCGGCATGTAAAGCCCCATGGTGCGCTGTACAACATGGCGGCAAAGGACCCGGCCCTTGCCGAAGCCATCTGCCGCGGTATTTACTCCTTCGACCCATCTCTGATTCTGCTGGGTCTGT
Organism: uncultured Clostridia bacterium; assembly: GCA_945836055.1. Classification (GTDB taxonomy): domain Bacteria; phylum Bacillota; class Clostridia; order Oscillospirales; family Oscillospiraceae; genus Faecousia. The sequence continues at coordinate 3,520 of CAMAKJ010000044.1, forward strand.
CCGGCAGCGAAATGCTCCGGCAGGCAAAGCGGATCGGCCTTCCCTGCGCGGCGGAGGTATTTGCCGACCGGGCCTATGAGGATGACGGCACGCTGGTTCCCAGAGGCAGGCCCGGGGCCATGATCACCGACGAGGATGCGGCTGTCCGCCGTGTTGTCCGGATGATTCTGGAGCACCGGGTGACCTCCATCAACGGCAGGGACATTGAGATTTGTCCCGATTCCGTCTGTGTCCACGGCGACAGCGGGAAGGCTCTTCTGTTCGTGAAGAAAATCCGCTCCGCTCTGGAGGAAGCGGGCATCGCCATCCGGCCCCTGTGATATCGCGCGAAAACGGCCGCATCGCCACCGGCATTTTGCGCTTCTGCTGAAAACCGGAGAGATTCCCGGGGACGGCCCGGTTGCACCTTCGGTGTGCTGATCGCACGCTGCAGAATACCGCCATGACCCAGTCCTTTTGCCCGGGAGTTTCTGCGCCCCCCTTCGGCGTCCGTCATTCGGAGCCCTCCTGAGCCAGTCGTCCGGTGATATGCGGTTTTGGTTGGGAATTGGCGGCCGCTCAGCCCTCCAGCGTGGTGCAGCCCGTGTATGCGTAGAATTCCCGCAGCACCTCGTCCTGAATCGCCTTCAGGGTGGCAGAGTCCCTGCCGCCCACCGGCTGACCGTTCAGCGACCCTGCGTGGAGGCAGACGTTGGAGGATGAGGACACGATGATCTCGTCGGCGTTTTTCAGAAATTCAAAGGTATACGGTTTTTCCAGCACCGGGATTCCCAGCCGGTAGCAGGCCTGAATCATGTGGGTCTTTGCAATGCCCCGCAGGATGAACTCGTCGTTGGGATGGGAGTAGAAAACCCCGTCCTTCAGCACCGATACGTTGGAGTGGGCGCACTCGGTGACGATGTCACCCCGGTGGAAAACCGTCTCAAAGCAGCCGGCGTCCTTCGCGCGCTGAGCGGTCATAACACTTGGCAGCAGGTTCAGGGTTTTGATGTTGCAGTGGTAGAACCGGGTGTCCTCCTCGTCGTTGAGCTTGATGGCCACGTCGGGGTCGTTCAGGTGCTGGTGTCGGATGAACACCCACAGCTTGCCGGGCAGATCCCTGGAATAGGTGTGGTTCCGATTCTCCACGCCCCGGGTCACCTGCCAGTAGACAAAGTTGACCTTGCTGTCCACCTTCTGCAGCAGCCGGGTCAGCAGGTCACCCAGCGCCTCCTTCTCCATGGGAATGCGGATATCCAGCAGTCTAGCGCTGGTATAGAACCGATCCAGATGATCCTGGAGGAGGTACACCTTGCCGTTGGCGCCGACGGTTGCGTCATAGCAGCCGTCGCCGAAGAAATGAACCCGGTCGTTAAAGGGAACCGTCAGTTCCGAGGGAAGTCCGATTTTTCCATCATAGTATGCCAGTGCTTCCATTTTGATACACTCCTAATACATTCAGGACGTGCGCGGGCTTTCAACGCAGCCGCGTGCGTCGATTTTATTTTGGCGCTTTCACGCCGAATTTTAATTCAACGACTTTTTTGATGATTTCCACGCAATTGTCAAGTCCCAAGGCTGCCGTATCCAGGCACAGATCGTAGTTGGAAACTACCTTCCACTGGCGGCCGGTGTGGTACTTGTAGTAGCTCTCCCGGTAGCGGTCAAGCCGGTCGATGTAATGGGATGCCTCCCAGCGGCTGATGCCCTGGCGCTCCACTTCCCTGTCAGCCCGCTTTTCATACGGCGCGTCGATATACACCGTCAGCACATTGGGCTTATCCCGGAGAACAAAATCCGCAGCCCGTCCGATACAGACATAGCTCTCGCAGTCCAGAAGCTCCCGCAGAACCTTGGACTGGTAGTTGAACAGATTCTGATCGCTGATAAAATTTCCGCTTTCCGGGGGAATCATTTTCCCGTCGTAAACGTGCCGGGACACTTTGTAAAGCAGGGTTTTCCGAGTGTTTTCGTCCGCCCGGGCAAACACCTCCTCGCTGATTCCACTGTCGTCGGAGGCAAGGCGCAAAAGCTTTCGGTCATAAACGTCGATCCCGTAATCCGCAGCAAGCTTTCTGCCGATGTAGCTGCCGCCGCCGGAGCCGCAGGTTCGGGTAATGGCAATTGCGAAATTCGTCTGAGACATACACACCTCTCCTTACTGACCAAGATAGGCCTTTTTGACTCTGGGATCATCCATCAGCTCTGCGGCGCTGCCCTCGATGCTGATGGTTCCGGTCTCCAGCACATAGGCACGGTTGGAGATGGACAGGGCCATTTTCGCGTTCTGCTCCACCAGCAGCACCGTGATACCCGCCCGGTTGACCTCCTGAATGATATCGAAAATCTCCTGCACCAGCAGCGGAGACAGGCCCATGGAAGGCTCGTCCATAAGGATCATTTTCGGCTTTGCCATCAGGGCGCGGCCCACCGCCAGCATCTGCTGCTCACCGCCGGAAAGCGTGCCCGCCAGCTGACGGCGGCGCTCGCTTAAGCGTGGGAACCGGGCGTATACATCCTCCATGGTTCCTGCCATGCCGGCTTTGTCCGCATAGGTGCCCATTTCCAGGTTCTCCGCCACCGTCATCTGGGGGAAGATGTGACGTCCCTCCGGCACATAGGCCAGCTTCAGGGTGATGATCTTGCTGGGGGTGATTTTGGTCAGGTCGTGACCGTCAAAGACGATGCTGCCGGAGGCAGCCTTTTCCAGGCCTGTAATGGTGCGCAGGGTAGTGGTCTTGCCCGCGCCGTTGGGGCCGATCAGCCCCACCAGCTCCGACTCACCGATCTCCAGATTGAAGTCGTCCACCGCTTTCAGGCCGCCGAACTGGATTCCCAGATGCTGGCACCGGAGAACCGGGGCGGTTTTCGTTTCCACTGCCATAGCCTTACGCTCCTTCCTTCACGCTTTCGCGCCTGGTGATTTTGTCCAGCAGATGGGTCAGGCTGAATTCCCAGTGCCCGAAGATTCCGCCCGGACGGAACAGCATGACCAGCACCAGCACCACGGAGTAAGCCAGCATCCGGTAAGTTGCAAAGTCCCGCATGGCCTCCGGCAGCACGCTTAAGAAGGCCGCACCGATGACGGAGCCGGTTAACGATCCTGTGCCGCCGATGATGACCTCGGACAGCAGCTCTGCGGAATATGCGAAGTTGAAGTTCGTGGGAATCATAGCCGTCATGTAGTGGGCGTAGATGCTGCCGCCGATGCCCGCGAAGAATGCGGAAATGGCGAAGGTCATAACCTTATAGAAGGTCACGTTGATGCCGGAGGCGGAGGCTGCGATGTAATCCTCCCGAATGGCCCGGATGGTACGCCCGAACTTACTTCTGACGAACAGGAACATAATGGAAACGCAGACCACCATGACCCAGAAGGCCCGGGGGAAGGTGGACAGCTTCAGAATGCCGCTCATGGTCTTGCCGCCGGTAATGGCGAAATTGCAGAAGCACACGCGGATGATTTCCGCAAACGCCATGGTCACGATGGCCAGATAGTCGCCCCGCAGGCGCAGCGCCGGAATGCCTACCAGCACGCCCATCACGCCGGCGGCAAGGCCGCCTGCCAGCAGTGCCACCAAAAACAGCCCCAAATCCGGCAGTCCCTTTCCGGTCAGCAGCCCGGAGACAATGGCGGAAGCGTAGGCGCCTACCGACACAAAGCCTGCGTGGCCGAGGGAAAATTCCCCCATAAAGCCCACCACCAGATTCAAAGATGCTACCATAATAATGGTATAACAGGCGGTGGTGCAGATGCCCTGAATGTAGGTTGTGGAGGTTCCGAATACGCCCGCGGAGAACAGGCCGCTCAGCACGGCAAAAATCAGCGTCACGCCCACGGCGTTCAGCAGGTAGGAAATCCGAATCTTTTTACCCATAATTCCTTCCTCCTTACACCTTTTCTCCCAGGTTTTTACCCAGAATACCGGAGGGCTTCACCAGAAGAATCACAATCAGCGTACCGTAGGTGACAGCCTCATACCAGCCGGGGGCGAAGAGCTTCACGAATATTTCGATCAGCCCCACCAGAATGCCGCCCAGCATGGCGCCGGGGATGACGCCGATGCCGCCGAGAACCGCTGCGATAAACGCCTTCATACCCATCATGGAACCCATGTCGTTTGTGACACGGGGATAGGTGGAGCAGTACATCAGCGCCGCTACGGCCGCGAGGCCGGAGCCGATGGCGAAGGTGAGGGTGATAATTCTGTCCACGTTAATACCTACCAGTGTGGAGGCGTCCTTGTCCTGAGGCACGGCCCGCATGGCCTTGCCCAGATTGGTCTTCTTCACGAAGAACTGCATTCCCAGCATGATGAGAAGCCCGATGGCAATGGTCAGGAGCACATTCAGCGGCAGGGACACCGAGCCGACCCGCACGGTGGGCAGCTGGAAGATGGCCTGAACGTTGTGCGGCTTGGCGCCGAACAGCACCATTGCCAGGTTTTCGAGGAAAATGCTCATAGCCAGCGCCGTAATCAGCGCGGACATGGAGCCGGCTTTCCGTACCGGCTTATAGGCCAGTATCTCCACCAGTACACCCACCAGGGCGCAGACAACGATGGCAATGATGACCGCCATCCAGGCGGGCATTCCGGCATTCACCATAAGCGGGATGGTATAAAACAGGGTGTAGGCGCCGATCATGATGAAATCACCATGGGCAAAATTGATCATGCGGATGATACCGTAAACCATCGTGTAGCCCAAGGCAATCAGCGCGTAGATAGCCCCCTGGTTCAGACCGTTGATCAAGCCCTGAACAAATAGGGATGCTGCCATAATCCACTCACCTTTCTTGAAACATCTGTACGCGGCGGCAGCTGACAGCTGCCGCCGCGCGCATTCTCATTTCTGATACTATTTCCGGATAGAAATGTTTCCTTTTTATCCAGAAGGCACCGCCTTACGGCGTTATTTGGCACTGGATACCAGATTGCCTTCGGAATCCAGCGTCTCGCTCCACTTGACCTTGCCGTCAACATAGGTGTTGAAGACAATGCTCTTGATGGCATCGCCGTTGGAATCCAGGGTGATGTCGCCGCCCACACCGGTGAAGCTCATGCCCTTCATACCGGCGACCAGGCTGGCAGTGTCCGTACCACCGCCGTTCTTGGCGGCTTCCACCAGCATGTACATGGCATCATAGTACAGAGCCGCACACGCGTTCAGGCTCTCGGTGCCGTACTTGGCGGTGAACTTCTCCACAAAGTTCACAACTGTGGGAGCGGTGTCCTCGCTGGAGTAGTGGTTGGTAAAGTAACAACCCTCAAACTTGTCCGCAAGACCCGTGGTATCGGAACCGTCCCAGCCGTCGCCGCCCATGATGATACCGGTGAAGCCGGCATTCCGGGCGGAACCGACAAACAGAGGCACGGTATCCAGGAAGCAGGGATAGTACAGGAACTCGGCGCCGGAGGCCACCGCCTGAGCGGTCTGGGAGCTGAAGTCGGTATCGGTGGTCATGCACTCGCCGACATAGGCGACCTCGATGCCGTTGGCCTCGCAGTTCTCAATGAAGGCATCCTTCAGGCCGTTTGAGTAATCGTCGTCCTTTGCGTAGATAACGGCGACCTTGGTCAGGCCCTTGCCCTTGACGAACAGAGCGGCCATCTTGCCCTGATAAGGATCGATGAAGCAGTTGCGGAAGATGGTGTCGCCCTTCAGGGTAACAGCGGAGTTGGTAGCGCCGGTAGTCAGCAGCAGCATGCCGTCCTTGGCGGCCTGCTCAGCCATAGGCAGGGTAACGGAGGAGAAGAAACTGCCAACCAGCGCCTCGGGGCCGTCGGCCATGACCTTGTTATAGGCGTTCATCGCCTGCTTGGCGTCCTTGGCATCATCGGCAATCTTGCCGCCGTTCACGATTTCAATTTTGTACTCGGAGTCGCTGGCGTTGATTTCCTCAACAGCCATATCCACGGCGTTCTGTGCACCCTCGCCGTAGATGGCGGAGCCGCCGGTCATGGCGCAGATCACACCCACACGAATCACCTTATCCTCTGCGCCGGGTGCAGCAGCCGCAGCTGCCGCGCCGCTCTCGGCGGGTGCAGCGGAACCGGCGGCGGTCTGCGCGCTGGAAGAACAGCCGGACACCATGCCGGTCAGCAGGATGACAGTCAGCAGCACAGAAACAACCATTCTTACCTTTCTCATACAAAGCCCTCACTTAATCAGGATTCATCAAAACACCCGTGCCTCGCCTTGTCGCACCTTGGCCCCCATGACGAAAGCATCGGAACAAAAAACGGAGCCACACTGCGCTTTTCCCGCGCAGGTGACTCCATTGCCCCGTTCGTTGTTCTGATTGGCTTCAATATAGCACGTGGTTTTACTTTTGCAAGTACATTTCTTCAATCATGCATTATTTTGTCGCTATACTGGCTGCGGCGTTATAACCTTCTGGAAATTTTGTGCATTTCGCCAAATATAACCCAGTATTTTATAAATTCCAGCCCGTACAGCGGCTTTCTCCCCGGATCCCGGCCGCAGCCGACTGTCCTCGGCAGCTCCATATTGAATGTTGTCGAAATGAAACTTGCATTTTTGCCCTGACCCGTTCTTTTTCCGGAAAAACCGCCGGGGTGAACTGACCCCGGCGGATATGTCTGCCCATTTCTTCAGTTGCTGCGGAACCGGGAGAGAAAGTCCCGGGTTTCCTGCTTCCGCGGATTTCCGAACACCTCCGAAGGCGCCCCTTCCTCGCATATGACGCCCCCGTTCATGTACACCACATGGCTGCTCACGTCCCGGGCAAAGGCCATCTCGTGGGTCACCACCAGCATGGTCATGCCCTCCCGGGCCAGACCCCGCATGACGTTCAGCACCTCCCCCACCATCTCCGGATCAAGAGCGGAGGTGGGCTCATCAAACAGCAGCACCTCCGGGTCCATAGCCAGAGCGCGGGCGATGGCCACCCGCTGCTTCTGTCCGCCGGAAATCTGCCGGGGCTTGGCGTTGACGTAAGGCGCCATGCCAACCTTTTCCAGATACCGCATGGCGTGAAGGCGGGCTTCCTCTTTGGTCTTCTTCAGCACCTTAACCTGCCCCACCATGCAGTTTTCCAGCACCGTCATATTGTTGAACAGGTTAAAGGACTGAAACACCATGCCCACATGGGAGCGGTATTCCGGCGCGTTGACGCCCCGCCCCGCCACATTCTTTCCGTGGTAGAGAATTTCCCCGGAAGAGGGCATTTCCAGCAGGTTGATGCACCGCAGCAGCGTGCTCTTCCCGGAGCCGGAAGCGCCGATGATGGAGGTCACGTCGCCCTTGTTTACGGTAAAGTCGATGTCCCGCAGAACCTCGTGGGAGCCGAAGGACTTGGACAGGTGGTTGACCT
>CAMAKJ010000045.1 GCA_945836055.1 uncultured Clostridia bacterium
GCCAAGGTTGTCAAGCTGATGACCTTCGGTGCCTTCGCTGAGATCATCCCCGGTGTGGACGGCCTGATTCACATTTCCCAGATTGCCGACCGCCGGATTGGCAAGCCTGAGGACGTGCTGTCCGAGGGTCAGGAGGTCAAGGTGAAGATCACCGACGTTGACGCCGAGAACAAGCGTATCTCCCTGTCCATCCGCGCTCTGCTGGAGCAGCCCGAAGAGGACGCTGAGTAAGTTATCAAAGCAATACCGGGGCTGCGCAGGTAGCCCCGGTATTTTTTCAGAGAGGGGAGAGAAAATGTGCTTTGGAATATGGTCAGTGTGTGGATCATCGGAGCGCTTTGCCTCGCCCGTGGCCTCAACTGCCTGAACCTGATGGATTTCCTGCTGGCCGCCTTCGCAATGACGGCGGGAATCGTTCTGCTTGTCAAATACCGAAGAGCCAGGAAAGAAAACAGGACGGCAGGGGAGGCGGTGTCTCTTTTGACGATCATTCTGTCGTGGGTGTGCTGTGTGGCGTTCTCTTTCCGGGCGCTGGATACACGGCGCCTGACGGATTTCCTGTTTGCTGTGTTTTTCCTGACAGACGGCATCGTGGATTCTGTTTTATACCGGAAGAATAGAAAAAATCAAAAGGAGAAGGATTCAAATGGTGAAACACATTGTTCTATATACCCTGAAGGAGGGCGTGGACAAGACCGAGGCTGTGAAGCTAATCGCTTCCGTTCTGGAGCCGCTGGTGGAAAAAATCCCGGGGCTGCTCCATCTGGAGATCCGGCAGGCCTTCAACGGCATGGATTACGCCCTGTATTCCGAGTTTGAAAGCCGCCAGGCGCTGGAAAACTATGCCGTCCATCCCCTGCACCAGGAGGCCAAGACCCACTTCTTCCACCTGCTGGACAGCCGTGTGGCTGCGGACTACGAGGCATGACAAAACGGGATTCATCCCATCGGATGAATCCCGCGTGTATGTGTTACGCTTCCGGCTGATGCTTTTCTGCCAGAACCGAGAAGAAATTTGCCATCAGGGGAACGTAGGTCGCCGCGAAAACGGCAAGGCCAACAGCCTGTACCGGCTTCTTTTCCTTCTCGGGTACTTGCGTCCCGATGAACAGCCCCATGGCAAACAGGCAGAATTTGAGCAGCGCCAAATCCTTCCAGTCGCATTTTTTCAGGTAACGGTCGGCGGCATCGAATAGACAGTTCATTTTTCGCCCCCCTTTTTGTAGGATAGAATTATTGTAACAGTCCGGGCTTTGGCTGTCAAGCCCGTCCCGGGCGAAAGGAGAAAGATATGAAAGCAATCGTAACCGTGGTCGGCAAGGACCGTGTGGGCATCATTGCCGGGGTCTGCACGGCGCTCGCGGAGTTCAACGTCAACGTTCTGGACATCAGCCAGACCGTCATGCAGGGCTACTTCACCATGATGATGGCGGCGGAGGTTTCCCAGTGCAATGTGCCTCTGGCGGAGCTGGTCACCCGGATGGACGAAATCGGCAGGGACATGGGCCTGTCCATTCGCGTCCAGCGGGAGGACATCTTTGAAGCCATGCACCGGATTTGAGGATAAAGGCATGCTGAATCAAAAGGACATCCTGGCGACCCAGGACATGATTGACAAGCGGCATTTGGACATCCGCACCATCACCATGGGCATCAGCCTGCTTGACTGCTGCGACCCGGACCTGAAAACCTGCTGCAACAAGATTTACAACAAAATTACCCGCTGCGCCAAAGACCTGGTCAGGATCGGCGAGGACATTGAGAAGGAATTCGGAATTCCCATTGTCAACAAGCGGATTTCCGTGACCCCCATCTCCATCGTGGCGAGCGCCTGTGAAGCCGATTCCTATGTGGAAATCGCCAAAACCCTGGACGCGGCGGCAAAAACCTGCGGCGTCAATTTCATCGGCGGCTTTTCCGCTCTGGTGCAGAAGGGCTGCACTACGGGGGACTGGAAGCTGATTCGCTCCATCCCCGAGGCCATGGCGGCTACCGAGCGGGTGTGCGCCAGCGTGAACGTGGGTTCCACCAAGGCAGGTATCAACATGGACGCCGTGGCGGAAATGGGCCGGATCGTGAAGAAAACCGCCGAGCTCACCGCAGAGAACGACGGCCTGGGCTGCGCGAAGGTCGTGGTGTTTGCCAACGCCGTGGAGGACAACCCCTTCATGGCCGGGGCGTTTCATGGTGTGGGTGAGCCGGAGTGCGTGCTGAACGTAGGCGTTTCCGGCCCCGGCGTCGTGTACCACGCTCTGCAGAGCGTCAAGGGGCAGCCCTTTGACGTGGTGGCGGAGACCATCAAGAAAACCGCCTTCCAGATCACCCGCATGGGCCAGCTGGTGGGTCAGGAGGCCTCCCGCCGATTGGGGGTGCCCTTCGGCATTGTGGACCTGAGCCTTGCGCCCACACCGGCGGTCGGCGACAGCGTTGCTCGAATCCTGGAGGAAATGGGACTGGAGGTTACCGGCACCCACGGCACCACGGCGGCTCTCGCTATGCTCAACGACGCCGTGAAAAAGGGCGGCGTGATGGCGTCCAACCATGTGGGCGGCCTGTCCGGCGCCTTCATCCCCGTGTCCGAGGACGAGGGCATGATCGCGGCGGCGGAGTCCGGCACCCTGTGCCTGGACAAGCTGGAGGCCATGACCTGCGTCTGCTCCGTGGGTCTGGACATGATTGCCGTCCCCGGCGACACCTCCGCCGCCACCATTTCCGCCATCATCGCGGACGAAGCCGCAATCGGCATGGTGAATTCCAAGACCACCGCCGTGCGCATCATCCCGGCTCCCGGAAAAACGGTGGGTGGCCGGGTGGAAATGGGCGGCTTGCTTGGCAGCGCACCTGTCATGCCGGTTCACGACAAGTCCAGCGAGAACTTTATCGCAAGAGGCGGCCGGATTCCCGCTCCCTTGCAGAGCCTGAAGAACTGAATTTGAATGAGACGATGCATGTGGAAGGAAAGGCACCGTGTTATTGCACGGCATCAAGGAAGGAAACGAAAGGAAAATGCAAAATACAAAATTAAGCACCGTACGGCATCAGGTGAAAGATCATGTGGAGGAATACCGTTTTCTCTTGAAACCGACATTGATCCTGTCTGCTATTTATTTAGTTGCCATATCTGCCATCTTGCGGGCGAATTTTTACTACGATGACGATATCGCACGGGCCCTCAAAGGGTTTACAGGCTGGGGATTTTCCAGGTACTTATCGAATTTTTTGTCCCAATTTGTTCATGCGAGCACCTATCTGTCAGATGTATCACCGCTTCCTCAGATCATTGCGGTTTTCTTGACAGCATTGGCCAGTGCCATTGCTGTTTATCTGATAACCGGTGAGGAGAAACCTTCTTTCTGGCATCTGATAGCCGCAATTCCGATTGGATTGTCGCCATATTTTCTGGAATGCCTGTCATTCAAATACGATTCCCCCTATATGGCTTTGTCGGTACTGTTTTCCATTGCACCCTTGCTTTTTTGCAATGGGAACTGGATTGTCTATGTTCTTTGCACGGTGTGCGGTATGTTAGGTATGTGCACTACCTATCAGGCGTCCTCTGGAATATTTCCGATGCTTGTCATTGTAATGGGCATCAGCCGTTGGGTAAAAGGGGAAGATACGCGGAAAATTCTCAGATTTTATGCTGTTTCAGCGACGGGTTATATTCTGGGAATGCTACTGTTCAGGACGGTCTTAATGACTGAGTACATTGACTATGCCTCGACAACCGCGGCTTCCGGATCAGCACTGATTCCCTGTGCTGTATCCAACTATAAAAAGTATATTGCACGTTTTCTCATCGGCTATAAACCAGAATGGCTTGCGGTTACATTCCTGATCTGCGTCTGCTTTCTAGTGACAGCGGTATCTCAAAGCAAGAAAAACAAATTCCTAACCTTTGTTTTTACCGGACTGGCGACACTGATTCTGTTTCTGCTTTCATTTGGCGTGTATCCGTTCCTTACATCGCCATTATTTGCGCCCAGAGCTATGTACGGGATCGGCTGCTTTGTCGCGTTTCTGGGAATTTTTGCGACATCGAAAGCACCAAAGGCTTATTTCGCCAAGGCTGCTTGCCTGATTCTAAGTTGGTTTTTCTTCACATTCTCCTTTACATATGGGAATGCTTTAAGCGTCCAGGCGCAATATACGGATTTCAGAATCACGGAAGCAATAGATGATTTGATAGAATGCGATACATTGTCGTCTGATGAGGAAGTCACATTGCAAATCACCGGAACCATTGGATATTCACCCGTCATTGAGAATATGCTGGAGGAATTCCCAATCATCAAGAGCCTAGTTCCTGTGACTTTCCAGGGTGACGGCTGGTGGGGAGAATATGGGATACGGTTCTATTATGGCCTGCCCGAGATGAAGCTTGCAGATACCTATGACCCGCCGGACAGAGAGATGACGATGATAACGGATAATTATCTTCATACGATTTGGGAAGATGATAATTACATCTGGATCGACTTGCATTAGACAACCGTGGTAACGGGCAGATTGGAGAGGACGGCAACGTATGCATACGGAAATCACGACCACGAACACGAAAAGAGCGGATCAACTACAGTTTCTGCGTTTCCTGGCCTTCTTTAACGTGTATATTTGCCATGCTGAGGCGTGGTTGTTTTTCAAATATCCATCTTCACACTGCGCCGCTGCGGCAGTCAGTTTTTTCTTTATGCTCAGCGGACTGGTGACAGGCTTTGCTTACTGTGGAAAGGATATCCATCTAGGCTTAGCGGACGAAGGACGGTATCTGTGGCATAAAATCAAAAAAATTTATCCGCTGTACTTGTTTACGACGCTGTATACTTTCCTTTATGCCGACCACATGAGTCTGGTGCAACTGTCGGGTTTGAGCAGCTTTCCCAAACAGCTGGTCCGGAATCTGCTCCTGCTCCAGTCGTGGTTCCCGGAGGGTGCATTTCAGTATAATGGTGTGGGCTGGTTCTTATCCACCCTGATGTTCCTCTCCATTTTCAATTTACCGGTTATGTATCTGCTGAATAAGATAAACCGCCGCCCCAGGGGATGGATGACACTGTTAGGCAGCTTGGCAGGACTCCTGTTTTTAACCACGGCCTATTGCTATCTTACAAAGCAGCTGGACATGAGCTTCTGGCAGTACCGTTTTCCGCCTGCGAGAATGGGAGAGTATCTGAGCGGAATGATTCTCGGAGTTTTGCTCCGCTCTGTGAAACCGTATTTGAAACAGGGACGTGGGGCTCGCCTGGCGTTTACGGCTTTGGAAATCGGCGCCATGTGTTTTTGGTTTCTGATGCTTTCCCGCCCCGGCGGGCCCTGGAGAAGCAATATCTTTACCTGGCTTCTGCCGAACGTGATCCTGCTTTCGGTGTTCACCTGCGGAATGGGGTGGATATCCGCGCTGTTCCGCCGGAGGCCGCTTGTATGCTTGGGGGATATCTCTTTTGAATGCTATCTGATTCATTATGTGCTGATTATGCAGTATTCCGTATTCCATGAGAACCAGGTGTATACTCAGTTGGGGAATGCAATGGTATTCCTGTATTGCCTGGGGCTTACGGTATTACTGGCTTTCCTGATCCATAAGTTCCCGCGAGGCAATCGTGGAGCACTCCAATAAAGCGTGGCGAATCAGGAAAACGCACCGAACGGTTTACGAACCGCTCGGTGCGTTTTGCTACTTTGGAGATAAATCCACACATCTGCGGATCAGGGAGTGGGCGGGAACCTGCTTGGGGAGGGGCAGCGTGAACATCATCTGAGGGGTCCGGGCCTCTTCCAGGGGATTTCCGTCGGAATCCGTCATCTTTTCCGCGACGATGGGGAAGGGGCGCAGGTCGGGGCCGACGACTTCCAGCGCATCCCCGGCGCGGAACTTGTTGTTCAGGGTGCAAACCGCCTTCCCGTCCTCACCACAGGATTCCACCTTCGCCACAATCTGCCACTGGCGGATGTAACGGGAATTCTCGGTGTACTGCCCGGGCTCGCCAAAATAGAAGCCGGTGGAGTAAACCCGGTGGGAAATGTGCTCCACCTCGTCCCGCCATACGGGGTCAACCGCCCGCCCGGCGGAAACGTCGTCAATACAGTGGCGGTAGGCCCCCGTGACGATGGCTGCGTAGTAGGCGGATTTCGCCCGCCCCTCGATTTTGATGCAGTCCACCCCGGCGTCCATCAGCTCTTGCAGGTGGTCGATCATGCACATATCCCGGGAATTTAGGATGTAGGTGCCCTTTTCGTCCTCGAATACCGGGAAGTATTCCCCGGGGCGTTTCTCCTCCATCAGGGCGTATTGGTACCGGCAGGGCTGGGCACAGGCACCCCGGTTGCTGTCCCGGCCGGTCATGTAGTTGCTCAGCAGGCACCGGCCGGAATAGCTGACGCACATGGCGCCGTGGCCGAAGGTTTCAATTTCCAACTGGGGATCCACCTTCTGCCGGATGGTGCGGATTTCCTCCAGACTGCACTCCCTGGCCAGCACCACCCGGGTGGCGCCCAGGTCAAACCAGGCCTGGGCGCAGGCGTAGTTGGCGATGGACTGCTGGGTGGAAATATGCCGCTGGCAGTGGGGCGCATATTTTCCGGCCAGGGTGAAGGCACCCAGATCCGCGACAATCAGGGCGTCCACGCCGGCGTCGTCCAGACGTTCCAGGTATTCCGGAAGCCGGGAAATCTCATCGTTTCTCGGCATGGTGTTCACGGTGACATGGCACTTGACGCCGTGGTCATGGGCAAACTGCACCGCCAGGGGCAGCTCCTCGGGGGTGAAATTCCCCGCGAAGGAGCGCATCCCAAAGCTGGTGCCCGCGAAATATACCGCGTCCGCGCCGTAGGCAGCGGCCATTTTCAGCCGCTCCATATCCCCGGCGGGACTGAGCAGTTCCAATTTTCTCATTCGCCCTCCGACTGCCGGGCCGTGGCCGCCTCAGCGGCAAACTGGCTGCGGTACTGCTCATGCTCCTCCTGGGTGGTGGAGAACTGGTGCATACCGGTGGACGGATTGAGCACATAGTAGTAATAATTGTGGCTTTCGGGGTTCAGCGCCGCCTGCAGGCTGGCAAGGCCGGGGTTCGCGATGGGCGTGGGGGGCAGACCCACATTGCGGTAGGTGTTGTAGGGACTGTCAAGACTGGTGTCAATGCGGTCGGCAGCGCCGTCTTGGGCGTAGATGATGGCGGCATCGATGTTCAGGTAGGCAGGGAAGTCCCAATGGAACAGACGGTTATAGATGACGCCCGCAATCCGGGGGCTTTCGCCTGCGGCGGCGGTCTCCTTTTCGATGAGGGAGGCGACGATGGTGACTTCCCGGACGGTGAAGCTGCCATCGGTGACGGTGGCGTTCAGATTGTCAATCTGGGCACGCATTTCCTCGGTGAACCGGTGGTCAAAATTGTCCAGCAGCTTTTCCAGAACCTCCCGGGGGGAGGAGTTTTTATAGAAGTCGTAGGTATCCGGGAAGAGGAAGCCCTCCAGGCAGTATTTGTCACCCCGCTCCACGTTTTCCAGGAACCAGTAGTCCTTCAGTTCGCCGCTGGCGGCGTAGGCGGCAAGATCCTGGGCGGTGCATACCCGGTTTTCCTCCAGCAGAGCGAAAATCTGGCGGCAGGTGTAGCCCTCGGGAATCAGCAGGTTGTCCACGACCTCCCGGGTGGAGCTGGCGGACATCATGTTCACGAGAGCGTGGTAGTCGTAGCGGGTGTTCAGGTCGTAAATGCCGGGGTCGATGTCCTCCTTGGCGTCGGAAATGGAGGCATAGAAGTTGAACAGGCTTTTGTATCGGATCAGACCGGCGTCGTAGAGTTTGTCGGTGATATCCTCCATGGTATCAGACTCATAGACGGTGATGGTGACGGGCTTATCCTCCCGCCCGAAAGCCAGCACGTCGGCGGCGCAGACCCAGATCATCCGACCCAGGGTGACGCCGATGACCACGATCAGCGCCAGCCACACGATGGTGACCAGAATGTGGGGAATGCCCAGCAGACCGTCGCCCCCTTTTTTCTTGGGGCGGCCCTTCCGTACGGGACGCATCCGGCTTGGGGAAGGCGCGTCTTCGGCGGCAGGCTCCGGCTGGCCGGGGTTGTCCCGATATTCCTGGGTGTCGTCCTGAGGCGCTTCCTCCTGGGGCGGCGTCTCTTCCAGAACTGCCTGCAGCTCCGGGTCATCCAGAATGCTCATGTCGAAGGGCGGCTCTTCCTGCCCATGCTCCAGCATTCCGTGGGAATCCATGGCGTGTTCGTCGGGGGTCAGCTCATCTCCCAGCTCCGGTTCGGTCAGCTGAGCAGGGGACGGCTCGTCCTCCCCCACATCGGGAATCCGTTCCATAAAGGATACACCCATACCGGCGGCGGGGGGTTTCGGCTCAGGCGCGTCAGGCGCTTCGGCGGGCACATCCTCAGACTCGGAGGGCAGTTCCGCGGGAACGCTCTCCGGCTCTGCCTGGGGAGTCTCTTCAGGGACGGGCGAATCTTCTTCAGGAAGGGAATCCGGAGCGGCTGGAGCTTCTTCGGAAGCATCCGTAACGGGGGACTCTTCCTCCGGGACGGTTACGTCCGGTTCGGCGGGGGTGAAGGTCAGCTCTTCCGGGATGATCTCGTCCCCATCGGGAAATTGTTTCATATCCATAGTGTTATCCTCTCGGTTTTCAGCGGATGACGATCTGCTCTGCCACGCGGTTGGCTTCTTCCTGTCCCTTCAGGGCGGTAATCAGCGCCAGGGCGAAGGGTACGGCGCAGCCGGCGGAGGCGCCGGTGATGAGCTTCCCGTCGGTGACGGCGGCGGCGCAGACCATGTGGGCGCCGCCCATCTGTTCTTCGCAGCCGGGGTAGCAGGTGACGCTTTTCCCCTCCGCGATGCCAAGCATGGCCAGAATGGTGGGAGCGGCGCAGATGGCCGCCACGAATTTGTGGTTCTCCCAGGCAAAGCGCACCGCTTCCAGCGCGGCAGGGCTACCCTTGATGGAGGCGACGCCCTTCAGCCCGCCGGGCAGGACGATCATATCCAGCTGGGTCAGATCCATCTGCCCCAGCTCCAGGTCGGCGGTCACGGGGATGCCGTGGCTTCCGGTGATGACCTTTCCGTTGATGCCGACGGTGGCGACGGTGACACCGGCGCGGCGGAGTAAATCAATAGGGA
Organism: uncultured Clostridia bacterium; assembly: GCA_945836055.1. Lineage (GTDB taxonomy): Bacteria > Bacillota > Clostridia > Oscillospirales > Oscillospiraceae > Faecousia. The sequence goes on from CAMAKJ010000045.1 coordinate 9,133, forward strand.
TGACGGCTTCCGTCTCTTCAAAGCCGGTTCCCAGCAGCATGTAAACCATATCTTAGTCCTCCAGACAGTTCCGCACATGGCGGTAAATTTCTTCGTGAATGTCTTCCATGCTCCGCATTTTCCCGTTTTTCACACAGGAAATGATGTTCCAGCCATAGTATTCGGCGGCGGCACGGCCGGAGCGGCGGCAGGCGGCAAGATACTGGGTATCCCGCTCGTGAATATCCGCGCTGGTGTGGGTATCCTGCTCCCGGTGGCGCAGCAGCTGCTCCGTGAAGTCCGTGGGGACATCCAGGTACAGCGTAAGGTCAGGCCGGGGCAGCCCTAAGTGGTCGTATTCAAATTCATACAGCCATTTGAGAAAATCCTCCCGCTTCCCATCCGGCTCCTTGGAGGCCTGATGGACGGCGTTGGAGGTGGTGTAGCGGTCGCAGACCACCAGACCGCCCTGCTCGTACCACTGCCCCCATACCTTTTTATAGGAGGCGTAGCGGTCCACGGCGTAGAAGGAAGAGGCGGCGTAGGCGTTGACATCCGACGGCTTCGTGCCGAATTCCCCGCCCAGGTACATCCGGATCAGCGCGGAGCTGGGCTCTGCGTACTGGGGGAAGACGATTTTCTGAAAGGCAATGTGCTCGTTTTCCAGACGTTGAGTCAGGAGACGGAACTGGGTGGACTTGCCGGAGCCGTCCGTGCCCTCAATGACGATTAGTTTGCCCATTTGTGTTCTCCTTATATTGCGGACATATTATCATAGCCTACAATATACCATATTTATCGCCGTTTGTCCACCGTTGTGTGGGGGCGGATTTTTGAATTTTCCTTCTGCCGCCGAAGAGCAGCCCTTCCGGGAAGAACACAACAAAAGAAGTTGCAAAGACAGGGGAAAGGTGGTACAATAAGAAAAACCACGATGAAAAGGAAAGAGAAACATGGAAGCAACATTTGAAAGCCTCGGCCTCAGCCAGGCTATGCTGAAAGCTCTGGAGGAAAAGGGCTATGGCTATCCCACCACCATTCAGGCGGAGGCCATTCCCTATTTTTTGCAGTGGCGGGACGTGATTGCCAAGGCGCCCACCGGCACCGGTAAGACCTTCGCCTTCGGCATTCCCATGATTGAACACGTTGACCCGGAAAGCGACGCGGTGCAGGGACTCATTCTCGCCCCCACCCGGGAGCTGGCCATCCAGATCGGCGACGAGCTGAGAGGACTTTTGACCTATTTTCAGGGTATCCGGGTGGCGGTGCTGTACGGCGGCGCGGGCATCGGCGGCCAGATCAAGCAGCTGGAGCGCAAGCCCCAGATCGTGGTGGCCACGCCGGGACGGCTGATGGATCACTACAACCGGAAAACCATCCGCCTGGACAAGATTCAGACCGTGGTACTGGACGAGGCCGACCGGATGCTGGACATGGGCTTTTTCAAGGACGTGACCCGGATCATCGACAAGGTGAAAAACCGGAAAAATCTGGGTCTGTTTTCCGCGACGATTTCCCAGGAGGTCATGACGGTGTCCTGGATGTACCAGCGGGACGAGGTGGAGATCACCGTGGAGCCCAAGCAGGAAGACCGCCCGGACATCGACCAGTTCAGCTTAACCTGTACCCCCCTGGAAAAGGCGGAGACGACCCTGCGTCTGATCCGAAGCCAGGGCTTTGAGCGGGTGATGATTTTCTGCAACACCAAGCACATGTGCCAGC
>CAMAKJ010000046.1 GCA_945836055.1 uncultured Clostridia bacterium
CCGAATCTCAATTGCTTTCTCGCGGCCATATCGGCCCTTGGATGCCTCGTGCAGAGTTTCCAGGTTCAAAGCAAATTGCTTCCGCACACCTGACACGCCTGACAAATCTTCAGGACTCAGACAGAGCGAAGAATATCCTTTTACCAATATGCTCGTCTGTCCCTACTGCGGAAAAAATATGGAAGCTATACGAGCTTCACCCACAACCGGGAACTGGTTTACTGGTATCGTTGCAGCAGCCGACACAACCATACCGCCGTGGACGTGCCGGGAATGATGTACACGCCACCATCACGCCTAAGAGTAGAGAACCCCTCTCCGGCGATGGTTGCCTATCGAGAAAAGTACAACCATCCGGCAGCCGCTCGTCAAATGCTTTGCTCCGATATCAAGATTCCTATAGCTTATCCGAAGAAGGCCTTCGTCCGGGCATGGAACCAAATAGTCAGCAAGAAAACCAGGTATCAGCCGATGCTGCAAAGAACGGTCGATACCACTGACAATGCTCTCACTCGGCTGAGAGCCAGAGAAATGATAGTACTGCTGGATAAAGTCGGCAGACTGGATGATTTCGACTACGCTCTGATGCTCCGCACCCTCAACTTCATTGAGGTTCATGACGAGGACAGATTGAGTGTGGTTTTTCAGTCTGGTATCCGCATCAGTGTCAGATAGAATATGGGGTCTGGACAGCCAATTTGAATTGGGCTACACTTCTGATTTTCGGCACCTTTTGTGGTGTGATTTTCAAAAGTGTAGCCCAGTTTTTTTGCTTGATTTTTGAGTACATAATGCCATCGCAGGAGACTCTCATAAGAATGTGTTAGGCGATTTAGGTTAGCGAGTACGGTGATGCCGTTATGGTGCGGAAGATCCCAAAAACCGCTTAAAACGGCGTTTTTCCGCTTTGCACCCCCTGGATATTCTGAACCCCCTTGTGAACCCCCTCGCTGAAATCATTTAATTGTATCAATGGGAGTGTGGCAAGGCAAACCAATATAATCCGAACCAAATCTTCCCAGTGGGAGATGGGTTCGGATTATTTGTTTTCTTTGGCAAGTTCGAGGAAACCCTTTTCCGGGACGGAACCGGTTTGAAGACAAGCCCTTTGACTGCTGGCAGTGGCTTGTGCTTCCTCCGCCAGGATTGTCACGTGCCAAGCTGTTACAGCGTACAATTGCAATTCGCAAAAAGTTTGAAAAGTGCGTTTCCAGGTCTTTTCAAAACGGCATCTTCCCGCTATACTTATGCTGTATCAAGTCAGGATGGGCGGAAAGCGTATCCGATCAGGGGAGGAAAAACGATGATCAAATTTGGTACCGGCGGGTGGCGGGCCATTATCGCCGATGAATTCACCAAGGAAAACATCCGCCTGGTCACGGCGGGGCTGTGCGCGCTGATGGAGAAGGAAGGCCACGGCGGCGCTGTGGTCTGCCTGGGCTACGACCGGCGCTTTCTGTCCAAGGAGGCCATGTTCTGGTCGGCGGAGGTGCTGGCGGGCTGCGGATTCCGGCCCTTTGTGATTAACCGCTCCGTTCCCACGCCGCTGATTATGTTTACCGTCAAGCAGATGGGACTTCCCTACGGATTGGCCGTCACCGCCAGCCACAACCCGGCGATTTACAACGGCATCAAGATTTTCACCGCCGGCGGACGGGACGCGGATGTGACCGTCACCGGAAAAATTGAAGAGGAAATCGCCGGGCTGCGGCCGGAGGATGTCAGGAGCATTCCCTATGCCGACGCGCTGGCGGCGGGAATCATCCAGGAGGGGTATCCCTTTAACGAGTATGTGGACAGCATTCTTCAGATGATCGACACCAAGGCGATCCGGCGCGCCCGGCTGCGGGTGGCCATCGATCCCATGTACGGCGTCAGCTTCAGCAGCCTGCGGACGATTCTGTTCACCTGCCGGTGCGACGTGGACATGATCCACGAGCAGCATGACACCCTTTTCGGCGGAAGAATGCCCGCGCCCAGCGCGGAGTCGCTGAGGATGCTGTCTACCTATGTGGTGGATAACCGGTGCGACCTGGGCATTGCCACCGACGGCGACGCGGACCGGCTGGGCGTCATTGACGAGCACGGCAATTACCTCCACGCCAACACGCTGCTGGTGCTGCTGTATTACTATCTGCTGAAATACCGGGGCTGGAAGGGATCTTGTGTCCGCAACAATTCCACCACCCACCTGCTGGATCGGGTGGCGGCGGATTTTGGGGAAAAATGCTATGAGGTACCGGTGGGCTTTAAATACATCTCCGCGAAAATGGCCGAAACCGACGCCATCATCGGCGGCGAGTCCTCCGGCGGCCTGGCGGTGAGGGGGCATATCCCGGGCAAGGACGGAATCTACGCCGCAGCATTGCTGGTGGAAATGCTGGGGGTGACGGGAAAAAGCGTTGCCAGATTGTACCGGGAGATCACGGAAAAGTACGGGATGCTCTATTATGAGGACGCGTCCTTTACCATGACCCCGGCCCGGAAACAGGAGATGCAGGAGCTGATTTTTGAACAGAAGAAAATTCCGGAATTCCCCGGTGAGATTGAGAGAATCAACCGGGAGGACGGCTGCAAGGTCTATTTTGCCGACGGAAGCTGGGTCATCTGCCGCTTCTCCGGCACCGAGCCGCTGCTGCGTATGGCGGCGGAGGGCAATACCCCGGAGCAGGCGAAGGATTCCATCCGCCGCTGGCGGGAAATGCTGGCACTGTAGGGTTTCCCTGCCGGATAACCCTGGGCCCCGCGCTTTCTCAGCGCGGGGCTTTCTCTATGGCAGCACCGCATAATGGGGCAAGGAGATCCGCCGAAGCCCGCAGCTCCCATTATGCGGTGTTGCCCTATGGAAATATTTTTCGATTCCCTGAGACAAAATGCCCCCGTCATTCGTTTTATAGGTAGAAGCTGTGAAAAGAGAAGAGATAAGGAGGTGGGGCGGTGGACGTTCTGTACTTATTCAACCGTTACCGGGACGATGTCTACCGGCTGGCGGTGAACTACACCCACAATCCCCAGGAGGCGGAGGATGTGTGCCAGACGGTATTTCTCAAGCTGGTGGAGCAGGGAGAGCTGACGCCGGGGAAGGAAAAGGCCTGGCTCATGCAGGTCACGGCCAACGAATGCCGCAGTCTGCTCCGCTCCGGCTGGTGGAAACGCACCGCGCCTCTGGATGACACGGTTCCCGCCCCTCAGACCCAGGCGGACGAGACCATCCAGGCTGTGATGGCGCTGCCGCCCAAATACCGGGTGGTCATTTACCTGCGCTATTACGAAAACTATACCACCACGGAAATCGCGCAGCTGCTGAAAATCTCCCAGAGCACCGTGACTACGCGGCTCTCCCGGGGTCGGGAGCGGCTGAAAATCTTACTGAAGGAGGGCTGAGCATGGACAAACGTTTGATTGAAGCCTACGACCGCATGACCATGCCCGACGACTGTGCCCAGCGCATTGAGCGGAAAATGCGCCGCGCCCTCCGGCAGAAGAAAGGGGGCATATACACCATGGAGGTAAGGCCCGGCGCCCAGCGGCAGGGCTGGGGCATCGCAGCGGCGCTGGTGGCATTGGTGCTGGTGCTGTCCGCTGGCGGGGCGTTCTTCTTCCTGAAGGCCTCGGAGCCGGTGGCCACCGCCACGGTGCCGGAGGAAACCACACTGCCCGGTGGGGTCTGGCAGGAATACGCGGATGCCGGCATCCGGTTTTCCTATCCCCAGGGCTGGGGCATCATCGGAGACGGAAGCGTGACCACGTTCTGCGACGCTTACCCCAGCCAGCGCACGGTAATGTGCCTGGAGCGGACGCAGACCTGGGAGGCTGACCTGACCGCGGACGCGGAACACCAGCAGGCCATCCTCCGGGAGCGCTGGCCGGACGCGGAGGTTTCGGAGGTGAAACCCGCCGCCGTCGGCGGCGGCGACGCCCTGAAGCTGACCTATACCTACACCGACGGGGGTGTAACCCACTGCGTGGTGCAGTATACCACGGCGGTGCAGATTCGCACGGCGGTGGACGCGGTGGGCTACCGGCTGTATTTCTACCCTCCGGCGGAGAACCCGGAATCCTTCGACGCCGTTCGGGATGCAATTCTGAATTCTCTGGAATTTCTGAAAACCGCCCAGGGCTGCTACCCCGAGGACTACACCTATAACCGGAACATAGGCGGCGGAATCACCATCGCCACCTACCTGGGAAACGATGAGAACATCTGCATTCCCGACGAGATTGACGGGAGACAGGTGACGGCCATCAGTGAAGAACCGGGGTACTATTCCGGCGAACCCGGGGCGTTTTCCGGCTGCGGCACCCTGCGGGCCGTCACCATTCCCGAGGGCGTGACCAAAATCGGGGACAACAGCTTCGCCGGCTGTGTCAGCCTGCAGACCGTATATGTCCCCACCACCGTGAAGGAAATCGGCAGCGGCGCCTTTTCAAACTGTCCCAGTCTGAAGCGGGTGATTTTCGCGGGGGATGCGCCGAGCCACGGCAGCTACGTCTTTGACGCCAGCCTGAACGTCAGCGTCATTTACAGAAAGGGCACCTCCGGCTGGGAGGACACCTGGGCCGGACGCCCCACCTGTTTGCTGGACAAGCAAACGGTGGGCGTGGATTCCTATACCCTGAGCGACCAGGGCATCGCGTTTCTGGAGAAAATGTGCTATTTCATGCCGGACTGGTCGGATTACGCCTCCCTGAACGAGTCCTTCTGGAAGGAATTCCTGTTTCGCTCCTTCACCAGCCCGGAACTGACGGACAACGGAAGGGCTATGACCGTCTGCGGCGAACAGGAGCTGGCGGATACGCCCTGGGGACAGGCGGTGAAGGTCAGCCGGGGACAGACGGTGGAGCCCTACGTCCGCCTCACCATGGGCTGTGAGCTGCCCGCGCTCACGCCTTCCCAGGAGGATATGGAGTCGGGGCAGACCCCGTTTTACTATGACATGGAGGACGGGTGCTACTACATCGGCCTTTCCGACTTCGGCGACACCGGCTACAGCTACCGGGGGTGCTGTGTCTACCGGGAGACCTATGTCACCTACATCGCTGCCTCGTTCTATGTCTACAGCGGCGAGCCGGGAAATATTGTGGGAAGCGTTTCCTTCACCCTGCTGCCCAGGGATAACGAAAACGGCTTTACCATTGTGGGGAAATATTCTTCCGGTGTTTCGGAGCAGGAGAAGGCTGACGCTGTGGCCAACCAGTTTTCTAAGGCGTACTTTGCCGGAGACGCGGAAGGAATGAAGCCGTATCTCGCCGACGAATACACCGGGCCCCTGGATGTCTACCAGGGAGGCAGTTCCCGGGACGTAGTGGTGCAATCGGTGGAAACCCTGTCAAATGGGGAAACGTCCCAGATGATCCGGGTAACGTTCCTGGAAACGGAACTGGACGACTCCTACACCTACCTGATGCTGGAGCTGGTCAAAGAGGAAGACAACTGGCGGATTTCCTCCTACGGCCTGGACAAATAGCTGGGTGCGCGGCGAGTCGCCGCCGACAATGCGTGCCCGGGGGGCCGATTCTTGCTGCGCTGTTGGGTACCTCTCGGTTTGATACATAGTTTTTTTCGATCATGAAAAACGCCCTGTCCCCTCATAGTGCGGGGACAGGGCGTTTGTATGCCTTTGTATTTACGAAAGTGCTTATCGGCTTTACTCAGTTGCCCGACAAATCAGAATTTGGCGGGATCTTGGCTCCCCCTCTGGGGGAGCTGTCAGTGAAGCTGACTGAGAGGGCCCTCTCCGCCCTACGGGCACCTCTCCCATAGGGAGAGGCAAGCGCTTACCGCCTGCGCGCCAAATTCCAGTTTGCCGGTTTGCTGAGCTAATCCGATATGCACATTTATGTATCTGGAACCACGAAGCGAACCGAGCAATACCCAATGGCGTAACGAATACAGATCACCCGGGCACGCATTGCCCGCGGGGGCATCCCCGCCGTCAGCGCTGAATGTCGAAGTTCATGTTCATGATTTCCTTGATGGTCTTGGCGTCGTCGGTGATGTTGGCGTCGCCGTGGATGGTGTGCTTGATGACGGAGCTGGCCACCGCGAAGTTCACCATGTCCATGGGCTTATAGCCCCGCATCATGGCGTAAATCAGGCCGCTGGCAAAGGCGTCGCCGCCGCCCACCCGGTCGAGAATGTTGAAGGTGAAGAGCTTGCTTTCAAAGGTGTGACCCTGATACCACATGTAGGCTTTCAGGCTGTTGGAGGAGCCGGAATGGGCGTAGCGGACGTGGCGGGCGATGCACCGGATGTTGGGATAGCGCTCGATGAAGTGCTGGAACACCTCGTCCTGCTCCTCGTAGCTGGGCTGCAGGGGAACGCCGTCCTTCCAGTCGCCCTTGCTGTGGTCGGCCTCGTCCTTCCACAGGTGGTAGGGCTCGATGCCCAGCAGCACGTCCACGTAGGGCAGGCACTGGGTGCAGTAGTCCCGGGCCTCCTCCCAGGTCCACAGCTTGGAGCGGAAGTTGCCGTCAAAGCTGGTGGTCAGGCCCAGCTCTTTGGCCACCTTCAGGCATTCCAGAATGAAGTCTGCGCAGGTCTTATTCAGCGCGGGGGTGATGCCGGAGACATGGAGCCAGGTAAAGCCCTCCAGCAGGGCGCGGATGTCCACCTTGGTCAGGTCGTATTCCGTGATGGCGGAGTGCTTGCGGTCGTAGGTCACCTTGCTGGCCCGGATGCCGTAGCCGGTTTCCAGATAGTAGGTGCCCAGACGGTGGGTGGGGGTCTCCTCCGGGGTGGAGAGAATGACGGGGGTACAGTGGACATCGTTGGAGCGGAGCATCCGGATGGAGCTCTTGCCGATGGAGTTGTTGGGAACCACGGTAAAGAAGGTGGAGTCAATGCCCAGGTTCGCCAGAGCCAGGGCAATGTTGGCCTCGCTGCCGCCGTAGGTGGCCTCGAATTCGTTGGCCATGCGGATTTTCTGGTAGTTGGGCGGGGTCAGCCGGAGCATGATTTCACCGATGGTGATGAATTTGTGATTGCTCTTCGGGTGGGTCATCAGGGGATTGTGGTGTTCCATAATGTACCTCCTCATATTCTGTTTTCTCTATTATAAAAAACAATGCCGACAATTTCAATAGAAAATCCGGAAAAAGATGAGGCATTTTTAGATATTATACCGTCTGACGAAGGAACACAAAAGCGGGGCGTGCGTTTTTATTAAAAAAGCGATTCGCCTACTATCTTTTTCCGTTGCCGGGGCGTTATACTGATTGAAAAGCGTTTTTCATAGGGAAGGAGGGGTTTTGTGGATCGTGATTTTCTGCTCATCGCGCGGATGCGGCTGGGGGACGACGGGGCAATCGAAGAATTCGTGGGGAAATACTACCCGATGATTCTGCGCTACTGCCGCCTGCACACGGCGAACCGGTGTGACGCCGAGGATCTGACCCAGGAAACCTTCGAGAAGTTCTTCCGCTCCCTGGGGCAGTACCAACACCGGGGCAAGGCGGCCAATTACCTGTACACCATTGCGGGAAACGCCTGCCGGGACTTCTGCAAAAAGCCGAAGGAAGTGCCGCTGGAGGGCCTCTCCCGGGAAATGGGTACGGAGCCGGAGGCCGATGACGCCCATCTGGCGGTGGCGCTGGCACTGGACGCCCTGCCGCCGGAGCTGAGGGAAGCGGCGGTGCTCTTCTACATCCAGGGGCTGAAGCAGCGGGAAATCGCGGACCTGCTGCACATCAGCCTGCCGCTGGTCAAATACCGCCTGGGCAAAGCAAAAGCCCAATTGCAGCAAATTCTTTCGGAGGAGGGTACATAATGGATTGCCTGGAAAAGCAGCTCAGACAATACGCCCGGGAGCTGACCGGGGACGTGGACGAAGCCAGAGTGCGCGCCGCCGCGGCGGCGTCCAAAGCGGCCTTCTGCGCCGGCGAATCGGAAAAGATCTTAAGCTATCCGGAATTTCTCTTCCAGCAGAGCCGGTTTATCCGCAAACGCTGGTGGATGCTGCAGGGCGGGCTTTTGATCATTCTCTGGCTCGTTCTGAAGGGCGCGGACGCGGATACCGCCGTCCAGCAGTATCTCGGCGCGGCGGCGCCCCTGTTCGCCCTGCTGATTCTGCCGGAAATCTGGAAAAACCGGAGCAGCGCCTCCCTGGAGGTGGAGTCCGCCGCCTACTATTCCCTGCGGCAGGTGTATTCCGCACGAATTGCGCTGTTTGCGCTGGTGGATTTTACGCTGCTGAGCCTGTTCTGGCTGACGGCGGCGAAAACCCTTTCCTTAAGCGCCGGGAATTTTCTGTTCCGCTTTCTGCTGCCCTGCAACGTGACCTGCTGCATCTGCTTCCGGACGCTGTGCAGCCGGCGGATTCCCTCGGAGCCGGTGGCGATGCTCGTGTGCATGGTGTGGGCGGGGGTGTGGATGGCGGTGGTGACCCAGGAGAAGCTGTACCGGGCGGCTGCCCTGCCGGTTTGGGCGGCGCTGCTGGCGCTCTCCGTGATTTATCTCGGATACTGCGTGAGAAAAGCGCAGAAGACAACTGAATTTACTTGGGAGGAAAACCCATCATGGAATTGACAATCAACAACCTGACCAAACAATTCGGGGACGTGCGGGCAGTGGATGGCTTTTCCTATGCCATGACCGCCGGGGTCTACGTATTGCTCGGCGTCAACGGCGCGGGGAAAACCACCCTGATGCGGATGATTACCACCCTGCTCAGACCCACCTCCGGGGAAATCCGCTGGGACGGACAGGACATTTTTGCAATGGACAGCGAATACCGCCGGATTTTGGGGTATCTGCCCCAGGATTACGGCTTTTACCCGGACTTCACCGTTTCGGATTATCTGCAGTACATCGCTTCCATCAAGGGGCTTCGCCCCGCCGCCGGAAAGCAGCGCGCGGAGCGGCTGCTGCATCAGGTGGGGCTGTGGAACGTGCGGGGCCAAAAAATGAAAAAGCTCTCCGGGGGCATGAAGCGCCGGGCGGGCATTGCCCAGGCGATGCTGGGCGACCCGAAAATTCTGATTCTGGACGAGCCCACCGCCGGGCTGGACCCCAACGAGCGGGTGCGCTTCCGCAACCTCATCAGCGAGCTGGCGGAGGAGCGGCTGGTGCTGCTGTCCACCCACATCGTCTCCGACGTGGAGTACATCGCAAACGAAATTCTGCTCATGAAGGACGGGCGGATCACCTGCTCCGGAACGGCGGAGGAGGTCATCGCCTCCATGGCGCAGAAGGTGTGGAGCTGCTCTGTTAGCCGTCAGGAGGCGGACAGGCTGACCCGGCGCTGCAAGGTGGCCAATATCAAAACCGCTCCCGGCGGCGCGGTGCTGCGGGTGATTTCCGTGGACGCCCCCACGGCGGACGCCGTCCAGGTCACGCCCACGCTGGAGGACGTTTTCCTGAGCTATTTCGGTCAGAAAGGGGGCGTGGATGATGGTGAGATTTGAAATCAAGAAGGTACTCTCCCGCACCGGGGGGAAAATTGCCCTTCTGCTGCTTCTGGCGCTGGTGCTGCTGGAGTGCTCCTTCGCCTTTGACGGGACCTACGTAAACTCCGAGGGCGTTTCCACCCACGGTATCGCTGCCGTCCGCCCCCTGCGCGCCGAGCAGAAAAAATGGGAAGGGCTGCTGGACGAGCAGCGCATTGCCCAGGTCATCGGGGAACTGAACCGGATCGAATCCCTGCCGGAGGCCAAGTCCGAAGACCTGATTGACGAGGAGATTACCTACAGCCGCAAGCAGGGCGTATCCGCCATTCGGCTTTTGCTGAATTGCTCCTACGCCACAGGCTTCCGGGACTATGACTACTACCTCGCCGACAGCCTGACACCGGAGCAGGCCAAGGATTTTTACCCAAACCGTATCCGGCTGCTGAAGGCCTGGCTTGCGGGGGAAGCGAAGGATCAGTTCTCCGACGAGGAAAAGCAATTCCTGATTGCCCGCTATGAGGCGTTGGAAACACCGTTTTCCTATGCCTACAACGAGGGCTGGTCTCAGCTGTTGTACGTCCTCGACCCGCTGAACGCCACGATGCCCATTATTCTGTGCTTTCTGGTGGCGGGGATTTTCTCCGGAGAATTCACAACAAAGGCGGACGCAGTGTTTTACTCCGCCCGCTACGGGCGGAACAAAGCGGTGACGGCAAAGCTGAAAGCGGGGGTACTGCTGACCACGGTGCTGTATTTTGCCGCCGCCCTGCTGCTTTCCGCCATCGTGCTGACGGTGATGGGAGCGGACGGGGCAGACTGTCCGATTCAGGCAACCCGCAGCGGCTGGAAGAGTCTTTACAATTGGAAGCTGTGGCAGGCCTGGTTGTTGGGGCTGCTGGGCGGCTATGTGGGCAGCCTGTTTCTGAGCCTGCTGACCATGCTGATTTCCGCGGCAACCCGCTCCACGGTGATTTCGGTGGTGGTGCCCTTCGCGGCGGCGTTTCTGCCCTCCTTCCTGTCCCAGACCAACGTGGTCTGGCTGGACAAGCTGCTGTACCTGCTGCCCATGAATCTGAGCTCCACGTGGACGACCCTGCGCACCTTTTCCCTGTACCGGATTGGGGGCCGGGTTGTCCCCTCCCTCCCGGTTTTGTTCGCGGTGTACGGCATTGTGTCGGCGTGCCTGCTGCCGGTGATCTACCGGGTGTACCGGAAACAACAGCTGAAATAACAAAATGTGCTTATCGGGATCACTCGGCAAAGCGGTAAACTGCTTTTTTGGCGAAGGAAAATGCTGAATGCAGAATGCAAAATGCTGAATGAAGGTGCCCGCTTCACGGACAAAATTGAAAATCATTTCCGGAGGAAATACCTCAATTTTGCATTTAGCATTTAA
>CAMAKJ010000047.1 GCA_945836055.1 uncultured Clostridia bacterium
AAGATGGTAAGCCCCTGCCCCTTCAGCTGCTTCAGGGTTCGCCATACCTCCCGCCTGGCCACAACGTCCAGTCCGGTGGTCAGCTCGTCCAGGAAGACGATCTCCGGGCTGCCGATCAGCGCCAGTACGACGGAAAGCTTCTGCCGCTCCCCGCCGGAGAGCTTGGACACGAAGCTCTTTCTGAGCGTACCCAGTCCGAACCTCTCCAGCAGCCGCAGATAGTCCGCCGGGGCGGCATACAAAGAGGCATACTCAATGCAAGCTTCCTCCACGGTGATGCTCGGCTGATACCGGGTATTCTGAAGCTGCACGCCCACCCGCTCAAATACCTGTTTTCTATGTTTGGCGGCGTCCATTCCCAGAATCCTCGCGGTACCGGCCTCCGGTGCCTTCAAGCCAAGAATCAAATCGATGGTAGTGCTTTTGCCTGCTCCGTTGTGCCCCAGCAGGGCAAAGACCCCGCCCTTTTGCACATCGAAGGACAGATCATCCACAACGGTGCGGCCTGAAAATGATTTTGTCAGGTTTCTTACGCTGACAGCCGGTTCGTTCATAGTAAAAATCCTCCTTTTTTTCTTTGCAAGGAGGATTCTATCACCTCCCCTAAAGGGGAGAGTCAAGTGGATTTTTATGATTTTGAAAAAGTTCTGCATACAGCCGCTGTGCGGCCGCCCCGACTGCGAAAAAGGTGTAGAACCGATGTGCCGCAGATCAGAACGCAGCGGAAGCCCCCCGGGGGTTGGAACCGCGCGGTTCTCCCCATCCCCCACGTGGGGATGTATTTGTGTAATCCTGCCAAAGAACGGGGTATCGTGCGCCGTTCCGCCCCTTCTCCAAGTCCACGGCTCCGAATTATTTTGTGCATTGTTCCGAAATCCCCCATGTTTTGCCCCGGTATCCCCCGCGCCCTTGGCTCCCCCGCCGAAAAAACATCCCCCCTGGGGGCTTACAAACAAAACCGCGCCCTGGTATAATGGTGCCATCAAAAGAAAGAAGAGGTGCGTTCCTATGCATATGGCAGACGCTTTGCTGGCACCGGCTGTTGCCGCGACCATGTACGCCGCTACCGCAGTCACGGTTGGCGCTTCCGTTAAGACGCTGAGGAAGGACGAAGCCACCGCCAAGCTTCCCGCCATGGCCGTGACCTCCGCTCTGGTTTTCGCGGGTCAGATGATCAACTATACCATTCCCGGCACCGGCTCCTCCGGTCACCTGTGCGGCGGCATGATGCTCTCCGCCCTGCTGGGGCCCCAGGCAGGCTTTTTGTCCATGGTGGTAATTCTGACAATCCAGGCGCTGTTCTTTGCCGACGGCGGACTGTTGGCCCTGGGCGCCAACTGCTGGAATATGGCGTTCTACGGGTGCTTTGTGGGGTACTGCTTACTTTGGCGGCCAATCATGCGGAGCAAGCTGTTCGGCAAGCTGGGAACAAAAGCCGCAGGCCGGGTCAGGATCATTCTGGCTTCCGTCCTGGGCTGTGTCATAACTTTGCAGCTTGGCGCGTTCTCCGTGGTTCTGGAAACCTCCGTTTCCGGCATCACCGAGCTACCCTTTGGCGCGTTTGTGGGCATCATGCAGCCCATCCATCTGGCCATCGGCCTGGTGGAAGGTCTGATTACCTCCGCCGTGCTGGTGTTTGTCTATGAAGCCCGTCCGGAGCTTCTGATGGATGTGAACACCGGCGACGCCGTTCAGAGCAAGTGCTCCCTGAAAACCACCATGATTATTCTGGCGGTTGTGGTTGCTATCGTCGGCGGCGGTCTGAGCCTGTTCGCCAGCGCCAACCCCGACGGTCTGGAGTGGTCCATGTTCGGCAACGCCGAATCCGGTTACAGCGAGAATATGGGTCTGGATGAAGAAAACTACGGCGTTTCCAGCGCCGCGGCAGAGGTGGCCGGTTCCATCCAGGAAAAGACCGCGTTCCTCCCGGATTACGCCTTTGCAAACAGCGACAGCGCCGCAGGCACCACCGTTTCCGGTCTGGTAGGCTCCGCCATCGTGGCAGGGATAGCCGTCCTTGTCTGCATGGCCGGCGGCTTTTTCCGGAAGAAAAAAGCTGCTGCAAACGCGTAAGAAATGTGATACAATATCGGAGGCACCTTCCGGGTGTCTCCGATTCTATTCTGTGAGGAATTTCTATGGACAAGTTATCTCAGGCCCAGTCCGAGCTGCGGGAGATGGATGCGCTGGCGGCGGAGGATTCCCCCGTCCACCGGCTGCACCCGCTGTGCAAGCTGCTGGTGACGGTGTGTTACATCGCAGCGGTGGTATCCTTCCCCAAATACGACTTCACCGGGCTGGCAGTCATGGTTCTTTACCCGGCTGTTCTGTTTCAGGCGGCGGGAATTCCGGTGCGCACCTGCTTCTATAAGCTGCGCATTGTGCTGCCCCTGGTCTGCGCCGTGGGCCTGGTGAATCCGTTTCTCGACCGCACCCCAATGCTGCAGCTGGGGATGGTCACGATCACCGGCGGCGTCATTTCCATGGTGACGCTGATGATGAAGGGCGTTTTTTCCCTGATGGCCTCCTTCCTGCTGATCGCCACGACCACCATCGATTCTCTGTGCGCGGCTCTGCGAAAGCTCCATGTGCCTTCCATCTTAACAACCCTTCTGCTGCTGACCTACCGCTACATCGGCGTGATGCTGGAGGAGGTTACAATCATGACCGAGGCCTATAAGCTCCGGGCGCCGGGACAGAAAGGCATTCACATCTCGGCCTGGGGTTCTTTTCTGGGACAGCTTCTCCTGCGGAGCATGGACCGGGCCCAGGAGCTGTTCGGCAGTATGCTCCTGCGGGGCTTTCAGGGTGAGTTCTTCTATGCCGATGTGCCGCCCTGTAAGCCAAGCGGTATTGTTTATACGATTGCCTGCGCCGGAGCGTTTCTGTTGGCAAGGCTGGTTCCCATTGCCTCAGTGCTGGGCGGATTATTTGTGGGGTGAATGACAATGATTGAATTTCGGAATGTTTCTTTTTCCTATGACAGCGGGAATCCTGTGGTTGCGGATCTCAGTTTTTCCATCGGCAGGGGCGAAACGGTAGGCCTGATTGGCGCCAACGGCGCGGGGAAATCCACGATCATGAAGCTGCTCCTGGGGCTGGTGACCGGGGAAGGTGAGATCACCGTGGACGGTCTGCCCATGAACAGGCAGAATCTGCCGGCGATCCGGCAGAGGATCGGTTTTGTCTTACAGGATTCCGATAATCAGATGTTCATGCCCACGGTCTATGAGGATATGATCTTCGGCCCCCGGAACTATGGGGTAAGCAAGGAGGAAACCGATCGGCGGGTGGACGATGTCCTGAAATGCCTGGGACTGCAGGAGCTGAAGCACCGCTACAACCACAAAATCTCCGGCGGCGAGAAGCGAATGGCAGCCATTGCCACCATTCTCGCCATGGAGCCGGAGATGATCCTGATGGACGAACCCTCCACCGCCCTGGACCCGGTAAACCGCCGGACGGTAATCAACACCGTCAACCGGCTTCCCCAGACCAAGCTGATTGCCTCCCACGACCTGGATATGATTCTGGACACCTGCCAACGGGTGATCCTGTTGGCAGGCGGCGCAATTGTGGCCGACGGGGACGCGGAAACCATTCTCCGGGACAGGGAGCTGCTGGAAGCCAACCGTATGGAGCTTCCCTTCTGCCTGCAAGGCCGGCGCTGATTCTCCACGAAAATGTCAAGCTGCCCACCCGGCTGCTGCCGGGGATGCCGAGTGAAGGCATTTTTGAACATACCGTTGTTCAGCCGCGCCGGACTCAGAGGCGGCAGATATTCCGGCTCCTGGCAAAACCGGCGCTGCATTGCCAATCATTCCTGCCGATCTGCGCGCGGTCAGCGGCTTCCGGGATTTACAGGAATTGTGCCGCAAAAAACTACCCGAAAAAATGTCATTTCGGGTAGTGCACAAACTCTGGGCGGTGACTTTGGGGTCAACGGCGGTGTACTTCACATACAGGTCCGCATATCCGGCGACAGTGATAACTCAGCAAAGCGGTAAATTGGGATTTGGCGTGAGCCCTCCGTAGGGCGGGGTCATGGCCCCGCCGCCCAGGTATCGAGCTGCTTTTGCCCGGATTTCTCCGGAATTGCCGGTATTCACCCAAATTTACATTGCGTAGAATCCAACGTTGTCGGCGGGGTCATGACCCCGCCCTACGAAACGGGTGTCAGATAAACTGCAATTGACTGCTTTGCTGAGTTATCCCGATAAGCACATTTTTTATTCATCCCGAAGGGATTCCATAATTGTCAGCTTTCAACTGTCAATTGTCAATTATATAACAAGCGGCGCCGAATCCTTGGAGGTCATCGGCAGACACGTAAATTTACAGCCTTTTTTGATACGCTGCGCTGAGCCCCGGAGAATCTCCGGGGCTCAGCTGATTATTCCAGGCGGCATTCATTCCACCTCATAGGGCCAATCCAGAATACCGCCGAATTCCAGAATGTTGGTGTATCCCAGCTCCGCCAGAATCTGCGCCGCATTCTTGCTTCTGCGGCCGCTGCGGCAATAGACTAAGATCATCTCATCCTTATCCGGCAGCACTTCCTCCGCTCTAACTTTGATTTCCGTATCCGGAATCACAATCGCACCGGGTATATGCCCCTGGTCGTACTCCTCCTGGGTTCGTACATCCAGGATCACATAGTCCGTCTCCGTGTCCATGATCTTCTTGGCTTCTTCCGCCGTGATATTCACATATACCGCCTCCTGCTCTTTTTGTGTAGTCTGCCCGCAGGCCGGCAATATCATGAGCAGCGTTGCCAACAGTACAAAAAATTTCTTCATATTCCCGCACTCCTTCCCTGCCGCTCAGACCGAAAGCTCCAGCTGACAGTCGCAGGGCTCTTTTTCAACGCTGGCCTGGTTGTATTCCTCCGCTTCCCGGCAACCCATTGCCCGATAAAACGCCTGGCTTTCCACGGAAGAATGGGCGGAGATGTAGAGCTTCCGGGCGCCCCGACGCTTCGCCCATTCTTTTGCGGCCTCCATCAGCTTCCGCCCGATTCCGGAGCCGCGGCAGTCTTCGGACACATGGATGCTGGAAAGCTCCAGATACTGCCGTTGGATTCCGAAAAAGGTGTTTTCCACCGAAGCAAAGCCCTTCAATTTGCCGTCAAGGAACGCTCCGTAAACCACGCCGCCGGCGGCAATCGTATTTTGCAGACACGCAGCCAGATACCGGTATTCCCGCTCTCCCCAATCCTCGGTAAATGGGTTATCCACCACAATCCATTCCCCATTGACCTTCCGCCAGCATTGATTTACCTGCTGGTGACGGTGAAAATCAGAAAAAAGCGCGATATCCAGTTCCTGTGTCACAATCTCCCGTATCATAAGCATTCTGACCTCGTATTCTAAAACATTTCCCTGAGCAGATGTTTTTGCTTTCTGAAAAAAGCAGGCCGCGGTAACCGCGGCCTGCCCGAAAAACGACTTACCCCTTGACGCCGCCGGAAGTCAGTCCCGCAACCAGATGCTTTTCAATGCAAAGGAACAGGATAATGACCGGGATGGTGGCATAAATGGAGGTGGCGAACAGATACTGCCACTGAATCATGTTGAAGCCGTAGAAAACGTTGATGCCAACGGTGATGGGCTTCAGAACGTCAGAGGAAATCAGGGTCAGGGCGATGGTATATTCGTTCCAGGAATTGATGAAGACGAAAATCAACGTCGTGATAATGCCCGGAGCGGCCATGGGAAGAAGGATCCGGACCAGCGCCTGAACCGTGCCGCAGCCGTCAATTTTGGCAGCCTGCTCCATTTCGGAGGATATCGATGTGAAGGTGCCCCGCAGAAGCCAGATTGCGAATGCCTGGTTAAAAGCGGCATTGAGGAGAATCAGGCCCAGCAGACTGTCTTTCAGTCCGATGCTGCTCATCATGCGGTTAATGCCCACGAGCAGAACAACCGGAGAAAACATCTGACTCATGATAACGGCACCCATGAAAAAGCCCTTGCCTTTGAACTTCATACGGGACAGGGCATACGCGGCAGGAATGCCGCAGAGAATTGCAATCAGCGTTGCGCCGCCTGCTACGATGATGGAGTTGAACATGTATTTCATGATGGGAGCGGCGCTCCAGACATCAATGAAATTGGACCATTTGAACTCCTTGGGCAGGATGCCGGCGGTGGTGGAGTACATTTCCTCATTGGTCTTTGCTGCCGTGGTGAACATGACAAAGTAGGGGTAGAGGATGATGACGCACACGGCAAATACGAAGAGGTACAGGCACACTCTCTTCCAGGGATTCTTTTTCATGTCTCAATCCTCCTGTTCTGCCCGCAGGGACAAGATCATGTAGACGCTGGCACAGGCGGCCAGGATCAGAAAACCGATGACAGAAACCGCCGCCGCTTCGCCGAACTTGCCGTTGCTGAAGGACAGGTCATACAGATAGGTGACCAGAGTGTGGGTCTGGTCAGCGGGATCGCCCTTGGAAATTGTCCAGACAATGGGGAAGGAATTGAACACATAGATGATATTCAGCACGGTGGAAACCGTCAGGCTGGGCATAACCAACGGCACCGTGACCTTGAACAGCTGCGCCCAGAAGCTGGCGCCGTCCACCTTACAGGCCTCGTACAGGGAAGCGTCAATGCTCTGCAGGCCGGACAGCACACAGAAGGTGACGAACGGAACGGTGACAAAAATACCGACAAAGCACTCCCAGGCGAAGAACGCGCCGGGGGTCGCGGTCCAGTTGACATAGTGGTCAATGATTCCCAGATTATACAAAAGCGCATTCAATGCGCCGTAGTCAGCGTTGATAATGTACTTCCAGACAACGGACTGGATAATCAGGGCCGTTGCCCAGGGGAAGACGATGACTGCGCGGACAAGCTTCCGACCGTGGAATTCAACGTTCAGTACCAAAGCCAGGATGAAGCCGATGAGGGTGGAAAGGCCGACCACAACAATGGTCCATACGACAGTGTTTTGCAGGGTGTGCCAGAAGGTCTGCTTTTTAAAAACCGAGATGTAGTTCGCAAAACCATTAAACTCTTTGTAAACACCGACCTTGGAGATCTCCGTGACCGAGGCGCGGAAGACGTTGAAAATGGGGATCATGATCATGCAGCCCATCATGAGAATACTGGGCAGAAGCCAGATGTAGGGCTCGATTTTTTTCATGGTTCGAAGTGTTTCGGGTTTTGCACGATTTTTCATGGATGCGCCTCCTTCGAAAAGGACGAGGGGCCGGATATTCAAATCCGGCCCCTCTGGATTATGTTCTTTTGGGGCAATATGCCTTTGATCAGCCGACGACTTCAGCCTGCAGGGCGTCCAGAGCGTCCTGAGCGGAGATCAGGCCCTGGCAGACCTGCTGCTCAACATCGATGACACCGTTGCGGACATCCATCCACTCTGCCTTCTGCATGGGGTAGAAGGAGCAGGTGGGCAGGACGGCGCAGAAGGTGGCAAAGTACTCACTGGAGCCGGTGGCACCGGAATCACCGCCGACGGTATACTTCTCGGCATTCTTTGCCAGATTGTCGGAAGCGTCCTTGGTGGCGGGCAGGAAACCTTCGTAAACCATGTAATCGGAGTAGGTCTCGCACTCATAGAAAGCGTCGAAGAACTTGGAGATAGCGGCGGTACGGGCGGGATCCTGTTCCTTGACGGCGGGATCCTTGAAGACCATCAGCTGGTCGCACACGCCCAGGCCGACGCCGTTGCCGGGAATGCTCACGGCCTCATACTTGACGGTGGAAGTGGAAGAAACCATGTTCATGGGGCCGATCATCATAGCCAGGGTGCCGGCGGAGAAGGCATCCTGCAGGGGATAACGGGTATCGGTGTAGGGAGCCGCGTTGCAGTAGCCGCCGTCGATCATGGACTTGATGAACTCGACCGCCTGGACATTCTCAGCGGAGTTCAGAGCCCAGTCGCCGTTGGCATCGACGAAGCCGCCGCCGAAGTTCCAGGTGTAGTAGGCAAAAGCGGCCTGACCTTCGTCAGTGGAGATATCCAGGCCCCAGGGCACCACGGTGTCGCCGTAGGTAGCCTTGATGGCGTCACAGGCGGTAACGACTTCCTCCCAGGTGGTGGGAGCAGCGGTGATGCCGGCGCCGTTGAGCAGCTCGGTGTTCACGAACAGAGCGCGGCAGGAAGCCAGGATGGGCAGTGCCCAGACCGTGCCGTCCATCTCATTGGAGGCCCAGAAGCTGTCGATGAAATTGGCCTGCAGAGCCTCGCTGGTGTACTCGGTGGCGGGCATCAGCAGATCATCGGCAACGTAATCCGCGAAACCGGAGATGTTCAGGATATCGGGCTGATCGTTGTTGGAGATCCGGGTGGTGACGATGGAATAGATATCATTCCAGGAAACAATCTCAATGTTCAGGTCGATATCCTTGTTGGCAGCTTCAAAGTTCTGCTCAAAATCCGTCCACCAGGCCTGGGTGTAGTTGCCATACTGAGAGATGATGACATCCAGGGTGACCTTTTCCGAGCCGGCGTCTGCGGGAGCAGCCTCGGTACCGGCTGCAGCGGGAGCCTGGGTCTCTGTGGTCTTGCCGCTGCCGCCGCAGGCGGCCAGGGCCAGAACCATCGTCAGGACCAGCAGCATTGCAATGTTTCACGGCCGCCGCTTTTTGTGCTATATACACAAAATCAGATAGTTTTACAATGGAATCGATTCCAATTTGTGCACTTTTCAGTGATGAATGCCTGCAAAAAAGTGCCAAAAGAGGTTGCAACAGTCGGTTTTCTGTGGTATACTGAAAGAAAATCAGGGCGGTTCGTTTGTCTATTTGCATTTTTCAACTATATCTTTGCTGAAAACCGATCCGCCTTCCGCCCGTGGAAAGGATTATCATTATGGAGGGAGTTTTCTTTATGCGTCAGATTTCCATTCCCGAGAACGAACCCGTCCTGTCCGAAGTGCTGGAGGCATTTGACTTCCCGGCGACTTTGCTGGGAGCGGTGCGCTACGGCCGGGGACACATCAACGACACCTTCTGCGTGCTGTGCCAGCCCCAGGAGGGCGACTGCGTCCGCTTTATTCTCCAGGGCATGAGCAGCGCGGCCTTCCCCCATCCGGAGGAGCTGATGGAGAATTTCATCGGCATCACCTCCTTCCTCCGGGAGAAAATTGCGGCAGACGGCGGCGATCCTCTCCGGGAGACCCTAAGCCTGGTTAAGACCCGGGACGGAAAGGATTTCTATACCGACCGGGACGGTAAGGTCTGGCGGCTGATGCCCTTCATTGAAAATACCGACTGCTTCCAGTCCGCCACACCGGAGCTGTTTGAATCTTCCGCCCGTGCTTTCGGCCGGTTTCAGTACATGCTTCACGATTATCCCGCCCAGACCCTCCACGAAACCATTGTGAACTTCCACAACACCGAGGACCGGTTCGCCAGGTTCGTCGCCGCCCTGGAAGCAGACAAGCTGAACCGGGCGAAGGATATTCCGGCGGAGATTCGGTTTGTCCTTGACCGGAAGGCGGACTGCTCCGTGGCGCTACAGGCGCTGCGGGACGGAAAACTTCCTCTGCGGGTGACGCACAACGACACCAAGCTGAACAACATCCTCATCGACCGGGATACCCATGAGGGCATCTGCGTCATCGATCTGGATACCACCATGCCCGGCCTGTCCATCAACGATTTCGGCGACTCCATCCGGTTCGGCGCCAACCATTCCCGGGAGGACGAGAAGGATTTGTCCAAGGTCAATTTCGACATTTCCCTGTATGAGGCGTACACCCGGGGATTCCTGGCAGGCGCCCGGGGCAGCCTGACCCCGGCGGAGCTGGAGTATCTTCCCTGGGGCGCCCGGCTGATGACCCTGGAATGCGGCATCCGGTTCCTGACAGATTATCTGGACGGCGACCATTACTTCCACATCCAGTATCCCGGGCAGAATCTGGACCGTGCCCGCACCCAGTTCAAGCTGGTGACGGATATGGAGCAGCAGTTTGACGCCATGGCGGCAGTTGTCGCAAAATACGCGTAAGCCGAAAAATTCAATATAATTTTATAACGGAGGCAACGACTATGAACATTCTGGTTACCGGCGGCGCCGGGTACATTGGCTCCCACACCTGCGTGGAACTGCTGAACAACGGTTACGGCGTGGTGGTCATCGACAATCTGTGCAACTCCAACCCCAAGAGCCTGGAGCGGGTAAAGACGATTACCGGCAAGGAAGTGAAATTCTATGAGGGCGACGTGCGGGACGAAGCCCTTCTCCGGAAGATTTTCGCGGAGAACGAGATTTCCGCCGTCATCCATTTTGCCGGGCTGAAGGCCGTGGGCGAATCCGTTGCCCAGCCCTGGCGCTACTATGACAACAACCTGAATTCCACCCTGGTGCTGACCAAGGTCATGGGCGACGTGGGCTGCAAGAAGATTATCTTCTCCTCCTCCGCCACCGTCTACTCCGGAGACAACGAAATGCCTCTGCGGGAAACCAGCCGAACCGGCAGCTGCACCAACCCCTACGGCTGGACAAAGTACATGACCGAGCAGATTCTCTCCGGCATGGCTCACGCAGACCCGGCGTGGAGCATCGTTCTGCTGCGCTACTTCAACCCCATCGGCGCCCACGAAAGCGGCCTCATCGGCGAGGATCCCCGGGGCATCCCCAACAACCTGATGCCCTACATCACCCAGGTGGCCATCGGCCGGCGGGAGAAGC
>CAMAKJ010000048.1 GCA_945836055.1 uncultured Clostridia bacterium
ATGGGCGGCGGCAAGGACATGACCAAGGTGGACAACGCCCTGGCCCTTGTGGACGATTTCGTGGTGGAAAAGCTGAAATAACCTGTGGGCGCCGCCGCTTTTGGCGGCGCCCGTTTTACGATTTTATGTTATGTGCATATCTGCTTAACTCAGCTGTCAGGATAAATTGCAGCCTGGCACGCAGCGCCCAAGGTTCCCCTTGAGGGGAAGCTGGCAAAAATCTTTGATTTTTGACTGATGAGGTGTGCGGTACCCGTGTATCAAAAGAGAACGTTTCGGCGAATTGGGGCAGGGTAACGCCGCTGTCGCGGCGACACCTCATCCGTCTCGCCTGACGGCGAGCCACCTTCCCCTCAAGGGGAAGGCTTTGGTATGCTAAATTCCAATTTGCTGGTTTGCTGAGTTATCCCGATAAGCACATTATGTTAAGAGGAGGCGGCAGAATGCGAAAACTCATGTGGTTTACCCTGGGCTTTGGGGCAGTCTGCGGCCTTTGCGTTTACGCGGTGCCCGGCGGGTGGCGGATCTGGCTGACAGCGGCGGCGCTGGGGCTGATGGTCTTTGCGGCTGTGATGGGCAGACGGCTGCCGGTTTTCCGCCGGGCTGCTGTCGTATTCCTGGGGTGCGCTATGGGTTTTGCCTGGTTTTCCCTGTTTGACGGATTCTACCTGCGCACAGCGGCCGAACGGGACAGCCTGACCTACGATGCTGTTATCCGGGCCACGGATTACAGCTATGAAACCGATTACGGCATGGCGGTGGACGGCACGGTGTATCTGGACGGAAAGCCCTATCGCGTGCGTGCCTATCTGAAGAAGGACGAACCCGTCAAGCCGGGGGACACGCTGTCCGGCGTATTCCGCTTCCGGGTTACCACCCCAGAGGGCGAATTTGGCGGAACCTACCACTCCGGAAAGGGCATTTTCCTTCTGGCATACCAGACGGACACGGTTAAGGTGACCTCGGGCGGCGGGGGAGACTGGCGGGATTTTCCGGCGCGGCTGCGGCACCGGATTCAGGAAATCCTCCACGTGTGTCTTCCGGAGGACGCCGAGCCCTTTGCCAGAGCCCTGCTGCTGGGGGATTCCTCCCTGCTTACCTACGGGACGGACACCACTCTGAAGGTCAGCGGCATCCGCCATGTGGTTGCGGTTTCGGGACTGCATGTTTCCATATTGTTTGCCCTGCTCACCGCCGTTACCTTCCATAAACGGTTTCTGACGGCGGCGGTTGGGTTTCCTACGCTGCTGCTCTTCGCGGCGGTGGCGGGTTTTACTCCCTCCGTGACCCGGGCCTGCATCATGTGGGCGCTGGTGCTGCTGGCGCTCCTGCTGGAGCGGGAATTCGACGGGGCTACGGCCCTGTCCTTCGCGGCGCTGGTGATGCTGGTGTGCAATCCGCTGGTGATTACCTCCGTCAGCTTTCAGCTGTCGGTTGCCAGCGTGGCGGGGATTTACCTGTTTGCCCCGGGAATCCAGACCTGGATTCTGTCCCTGTTTGGGGATGTCAAGGGGAAGCGGGGGCGGCTGCCCCGGTGGATTGCCGGCTCCGTGTCCATCACCCTGGCCGCTATGGTGTTCACCACACCCCTGTGCGCGTGGCATTTTGGAACCGTCAGCCTGGTGGGGGTGGTGACCAACCTGCTGGCCCTGTGGGTAATCAGCTTCCTGTTTTACCTGCTCATGGGCGTGTGTCTGCTGGGGGCGTTCTGGACGGGGGGAGCGGTGCTTCTGGGAAAAATCGCCGCCTGGCCCATCCGCTACGTGCTTGCCGTTGCCCGGGTCATGGCACGCTTCCCCCTGGCGGCGGTCTACACCCGCAGTCCCTATATCGTTGCCTGGCTGATCTTTGTCTACGTGCTGCTCCTGCTGTTCCTGATGAACCGGAACCGCCGACCCCGGATTTTCGCCTGCTGCGCCGTGCTGGGGCTGTGTCTGGCGCTGCTGGCTTCCTGGGGCGAGCCGATGCTGGACGATACCCGGATCACCGTCCTGGACGTAGGGCAGGGACAGTGCATCCTGCTGCAAAGCCAGGGGCGAACCTACATGGTGGACTGCGGCGGCGACAGGGACGAGGACGCTGCCGACATCGGGGCGGAGACCCTGCTGAGCCAGGGCGTGAGCCGTCTGGACGGGCTGATTCTGACCCACTGCGATCGGGATCACGCCGGGGCGGCGGGGAATCTGCTCAGCCGTGTACCGGCGGATCTTATGATTCTCCCGGTTTCCGGGACGGCGCCGGAAACCGCCGACGGGCAGATCGTATATGCCGACCGGAACCTGACCCTTCGGTTCGGAACGGCGGTTCTGAACATTTACGCCCCAACTTTTCCGGGAAACGGCAACGAAACAAGCCTTTGTCTCTTGTTTGATACGGAAAACTGTGATATACTCATCACCGGTGACCGTTCCGCCTTCGGCGAACGGCTGCTGCTGCGCCGGGAGAATCTGCCCAAGGTGGACGTGCTGATTGCCGGACACCACGGCTCCAAAAATTCCACCAGCGAGCAGCTG
This sequence comes from uncultured Clostridia bacterium, assembly GCA_945836055.1. Taxonomy (GTDB): domain Bacteria; phylum Bacillota; class Clostridia; order Oscillospirales; family Oscillospiraceae; genus Faecousia. The sequence continues at coordinate 2,514 of CAMAKJ010000048.1, forward strand.
CTGGAGTGTGTGAAACCGGAGATCGTGTGCATCAGCGTGGGGGAGGACAATCCCTACGGGCACCCGGCGGCGGAAACCCTGGCGCGGCTGGCGGAATTCGGCTGCGCGGTCTACCGGACGGACGAAAACGGAACCATTCTCATAAGAAGGTGAAGCCATGGCAAAGAAGCAGGCCCCCGGGGGCAATCTTCAGGAACTGAAAGCCAGCCTGAAACGCAAGGAGCTGGGGCGGCTGTATATTTTCCATGGGGAAGAAGTATTCCTGCTGCACCACTATCTGGAGCAGATCAAGAAACAGCTCCTTGACCCTCTGACGGAGTCCTTTAATTTCCACCGCATGAACAATGAGACCTTCGATTTGCAGAGCTTTGCCGACGCGGTGGAGAATCTGCCCATGCTGGCGGAGCACACCCTGGTACAGGTGGACGAGGTGGATTTGTTCAGGCTGGGAGAGGGCGACCGGGGCAAAATGGCGGAGCTGCTTTCGGATATCCCGGAATACTGCACCGTAGTATTCACCTACGAAACCACCCCCTGGAAGCCGGACAAGCGGCTGAAAAAGCTATGGGAGGCCATTGCGGGCAGTGCTCTGATTGTGGAATTTGCCAGGCAGGATGCCCGGGATCTGGCGGCCTGGGTTACCCGGCACTTTGCAGCCCGGGGAAAGCGGATTTCCACGGACCTGTGCCTGTATCTCATCGACATCACTGGGGGCACCATGACGGCGCTGTCCGGGGAGATTGACAAAATCTGCGCCTATTCCGGCGCGGAGGAAATCCGCAAAAGCGACATCGACGCCGTCACCGAGCCGGTGCTGGACGCGGTGGTGTTTCAGATGACGGATATGCTGGGCGCGGGACAGTACGGCGGCGCTTTTGAGAAGCTGCAGCAGCTTCTGAAAATGCAGCAGGAGCCGCTGGCGATTCTGGGCGCGGTGGGAAATCACTTCCGCCGGATCAGCGCCGCCAGAATCTTGCTGGACAAGGGGAAAAACGCTTCCGATCTACAGCGGCTCTGCGGCATACCGGACTTTGCCGCGAGAAAAACCATGGAAGCCGCCCGGCAGCTGACGCCCGGATTCTGCCGCAAGGCTTCCGAGCTGGTGGTGGAGACGGACTACAAAATGAAAACCTCCTACGACGAATCGGAGCGGCTGCTGGAGCTGCTGCTTCTGCGCCTGGCCCGGGAGGGACGCAATGGTTAAAATCAAGGAAGCCATCGTGGTAGAGGGGCGCTACGACAAAAACACCCTCAGCCAGATTGTGGATGCGCCCATTCTGGAAACGGCGGGCTTTGGCATTTTCAAGGACAAGCAGCAGCTGGCGCTGCTGCGAAAGGTGGCGGAGAAACGGGGACTCATCGTCTTTACCGATTCCGACGGCGCGGGCTTTGTCATCCGCAGCCACATCAAAAGCGCCATTCCCGGTAAATACCTGAAGCACGCCTATATCCCGGACATCCCCGGAAAAGAAAAACGCAAGGCCGCTCCCGGCAAGGAGGGAAAGCTGGGGGTGGAGGGAATGACCCCGGAGGTCATCCTCACCGCCCTGCGAAACGCCGGGGCCACCCTAGAAGGGGAGGACGCCTCCGCGCCCCGGGGAATCACCAAACAGGACTTGATGGAGCTGGGGCTTTCCGGCGGCAGCAACGCCGGGGAAAAGCGGAAGGCGCTGCAAAAAAAGCTGAACCTGCCGGAGCACATGAGCGCCAACGCCATGCTCCAGGCGCTGAATTTACTGTATACATTGGAAGAACTCACCGAGATCGTGAAATCCTTGGAGAAACAAAATGGTTGATATACAGGTAAAAAACTTAACAAAATTCTTCGTCATCGGGGAAAATCTGCTGGACGGCCTGAGCTTTGAGATTCAGGAAGGGGAGCGGGTGGCGATTCTCGGGCGCAACGGCTGCGGGAAAACCACCCTGTTCAACATCCTCACCGGGCAGATGGACTTTGACGGGGGCGAGGTTTACGTCAATCCCAACAAGCGGCTGGGTCTGATTTCTCAGATTCCCAGGTTCCCGGAGGGGTACACCGTGGAGGACGTGCTCCGCTCCGCTTATTCCGGTCTCATGAAGGTGAAGGCCCGGATGGAGCAGCTGGAAGAAACCATGGCGGCGGGGGCCACAGCGGAGCAGCTGCGGGAGTACGACAATCTGTCCAACCGGTTCCAGTCCGGAGGCGGCTACGAAATGGACGTGGAGGTTGACAAAATCTGCAACGGCCTGGGCATCCCGGCGGAGCAGCGCGCCCAGGAATTTGCCAGATTGTCCGGCGGAGAAAAGACAAGGGCGAATCTTGCGCGGCTGCTTCTGGAAAAGACGGATATTCTGCTGCTGGACGAGCCTACCAACCATCTGGACTTAAACAGCGTGGAGTGGCTGGAAGGGTATATCCAAACCTTCAAGGGCACGGTGCTCGCCATTTCCCATGACCGCTACTTCATTGACCAGGTTGCCCAGCGGGTGATTGAGATCGTGGACGGCCACGCGGAATTCTATTCCGGCAACTATTCCTTCTACATGGACGAAAAGCAGGCCCGGTTTGACTTGCAGATGAAGCAGTACGAGCAGGAGCAGGCGAAGCTCAAGCAGCTGGGCTACACCGTGGAGCGGATGAAGGGCTGGGGCATCAACAACCGCACCCTCTACCGCCGGGCCATGTCCATCCAGCACCGGATGGACCGCATCCGGAAAACGGAGCGCCCCAGGACGGAGAAAACCATGAAGGCCAGCTTCGGAGAGAAGGATTTTTCCGGCGACGTGGTGTTCAAGATGAAAAACGTCTCCAAGTCCTTCGGCGACCGGACGCTGTTTTCCGATGTCAATCTGCTGGTGGAGGGCGGCGAGCGCATCGCCCTTCTGGGAGACAACGGCACCGGAAAGTCCACCTTCATCAAGTGCCTTTTGGGCGAGGAGGACTGCCAGGGGAAAATCCAGTTCGGTCCCACGGTGAAATGGGGGTATCTGCCCCAGATCATCCACTTTGACCACCCGGAGCGGAGCCTTTACGACACCATGCTCTACGAAAAGAACTGCACTCCCCAGATGGCCCGGGACCGGCTGGGCGCGTTCCTGTTCCAGGGGGAGGACGTGTTCAAGACGGTGGGGAACCTCTCCGGCGGCGAGCAGTCCCGTCTGCGGCTGTGTATGCTGATGGATGAGAAAATCAACCTGCTGATTCTGGATGAGCCCACCAACCACCTGGACATCGCCTCCCGGGAGTGGGTGGAAGCCGCCATCGAGGAATTTGAGGGCGTGCTGCTGTTCGTATCCCACGACCGCTATTTTATCGAGAAGTTCGCCGAGCGGATCTGGCTCCTGGAGGACGGGCACATCCGGGATTTCCCCTGCGGGTATCAGAAATACCGCTCAATCCTGGAGCATGAGGCCGCCGCAAAGCCCGTCGTCAATACACCGAAGCCCAAAAAGGAGCGTCCCAAGGGCGGCACCAAGGATTCGGAAAAGCTGGTGCGCCGTCTGGAGCGGGAGATTGAGAAGCAGGAGCAGGCAATCGGGGAGCTGGACGGGAAAATCGAAGCGGCTTCCGCGGACTATCAGGAGCTGACCCGGCTGCTTGGGGAGAAGGAAGCAGCGGAAGCGGTGCTCATGGATTTGATGGAGCAGTGGGAAAAGGCACAGGTGTGAGAGGCTGTGGCGGTGCTGAAACTCTGAGGTTGACACAGCCAGGGAACCGTCTTATAATGAATCAAGAAAACAAATAAGGAGCGAATTTCAACATGAGTTCTTCTTGCAACGGCAATTGTTCCGCCTGCGGCTCTGACTGCGCCGACCGCCAGGCGGAGAGCTTACTTGCGGAGCTGAATCCCAACGCCAGCGTGAAAAAGGTCATCGCCGTGGTGTCCGGCAAGGGCGGCGTGGGCAAGTCTACCGTCACCTCTATGCTGGCCGTGGCCATGGCCCGGCAGGGAAAGCGGGTGGGCGTTCTGGATGCCGACATCACCGGCCCCTCCGCTCCCACCGCCTTCGGCGTCACCGAGTGCCAGGGCGCGGATGAGCACGGCCTGTATCCAGCCCTGACCCGCACCGGCATTCAGGTCATGTCCATCAACCTGCTGCTGGACAACCCCGCCGACCCGGTGGTATGGCGCGGCCCGGTTATCGCGGGAGCGGTGAAGCAGTTCTGGACGGACGTGATCTGGGAGGACGTGGACTATCTGTTCGTGGATATGCCCCCCGGAACCGGCGACGTGCCCCTGACCGTGTTTCAGAGCCTGCCGGTGGACGGCGTCATCATCGTCACTAGTCCCCAGGATCTGGTGAGCATGATCGTTGCCAAGGCGGTCAAGATGGCGAACATGATGCACATTCCCGTTCTGGGCTTTGTGGAGAACTATTCCTACCTCCGGTGCCCGGACTGCGGCAAGAAGATCAGCGTGTTCGGCAAAAGCCACTTAGATGAGATTGCCGCCCGGTTTGACCTGCCTGTGCTGGCCCGCCTGCCCATTGACCCCGCCGTGGCGGAGGCCTACGACAACGGCCTCATGGAGACGGTGAACACGGAAGCGTTGGCGGACGTGGTAAAAGCCATCGAAAAGACGGAGGCGTGACATTCTGTGACAACCGGGCGAAAGCTGCTGCCTTTCGCCCGGCTTTTGCTGTATTGCCCCGTGCTTTTTCCGTTTCTGCTGTGGAAATCCGGGGCAAGCTATGGTATACTAACGGAAACGCGCGCAGGGAGGATGCTTATGGCACTGCTGTACTTACTGGAAAAAATCCGGATACCCGTGCTCAACGAGCTCATGCTTTTCATTACCAGGCTGGGAGAGGAAACCGCTTTTCTGGTGATTGCGCTGATTCTATTCTGGTGCGTGGACAAACGCAGGGGATACTATATCATGTCGGTGGGCTTTCTCGGCACCATGGCGAATCAGTTTCTCAAGCTCCTGTGCCGGATTCCCAGGCCCTGGGTACTGGACGGGAACTTCACCATCCTGGAGGGGGCGCGGGAGGCGGCTACGGGCTACAGCTTCCCCAGCGGCAATTGGGAGGAAAACAATGAATTACGCGACAATCAAAAACTGTGACATTGCCAACGGCCCCGGTGTGCGGGTGAGCCTGTTTGTCTCCGGCTGCACCCATCACTGCCCCGGCTGCTTCAACCAGGTGGCCTGGGACTTTGACTACGGCGAGCCGTTCACCCAGGAGACCATCGACACCATCCTGGATATGCTCCGCCCCGCCTATATCCGGGGGCTGACGCTGCTGGGAGGAGAACCCTTTGAACCTGAGAACCAGGCCGGGGTCGTGGAGCTGCTGCGGCAGATCAAAAAGGAGATGCCGGAAAAAACCATCTGGGCCTTTTCCGGATATCTGTTTGAAAAGGACATCCTCTCCGGCCGGCTGGGAGATACCCGGGAATACCTCAGCTATCTGGATGTGCTGGTGGACGGACCCTTTGTGGAAACAAAGAAGAATCTGTCCCTCCGGTTCCGGGGCTCTGAGAACCAGCGGCTGATCGACGTTCCCGCCTCTCTGGCGGCGGGAAAAACCATTCTCTGGCAGGACTGGCAGGGAGAAAAGAAAGGAATGGTGTGACGGTGAATCCCATTCATGTCAAGCGCCTTCGCCCGGGGGCGAAGCTGCCAACCTACGGCTCCGCCGGTGCGGCGGGAGCGGATCTGTACGCGTGCATTGAACAAAGCGTGACCATTCAACCCGGGGAGACGGTGTTCATCCCCACAGGCATCGCTCTGGAGGTACCGGAAGGCTGCGCGGGGCTGGTGTACGCCCGCAGCGGCATGGCCTGCAAGCGGGGGCTGGCCCCCGCCAACAAGGTGGGCGTGGTGGACAGCGATTACCGCGGGGAGATCAACGTGGTTCTCCACAATCACGGCAGCGTTCCCCAGACCGTGGAAAGCGGGGAGCGGGTTGCCCAGATGCTGATTACACCCGTGCTGCAGCCGGCTTACGAATTCGCGGAGGCGCTGACGGACACGGCCAGAAACGCCGGCGGATTCGGTTCCACCGGCAAATAACTGGCGCTTTATATAAAATTCCGGTAAAGATTTTGTAAAATTTACTCTTATTTTGTCACTGTACTTTTTTACGGGAATTTCTTATAATGGTACCATGCCTGTTCCGGGCGACTTCAAAAGACAGATTTAGGAGTATCGTATGGAGATTATAAGTGCCATTGTGCAGCTTCTGGGCGGCCTGGCGTTGTTCCTGTACGGCATTGAGCTGATGGGCGACGGCCTGAAAAACAGCTCCGGCGCCGCGCTGAAGCGGGTGCTGGAGAAGGTCACCGGGAATGTGGTGATGGGCGTGCTCACCGGCGCGCTGGTTACTGCCGTTATCCAGAGCTCAACCGCTACGATTGTTTTGACGGTCGCTCTGATCGGCGCCGGCGTGCTGAATCTGAAGCAGGCCGTGTCCATCGTCATGGGAGCCAATATCGGCACCACCGTCACTGCCCAGATCATCCGTCTTGGCTCCATTCAGTCCGACGGCAGCTGGCTGCTGTGGCTGTTTGACACCGACACCCTGGCGCCCATCGCGCTGGTGATCGGCATTGTCCTGCTGATGTTCGTCAAGTCCAAGAAGTCCAATACCATCGGCGATATCTGTGTCGGCTTCGGCGTGCTGTTTGTGGGCCTGAATCTGATGACTGCCGGCGTGGAGCCCCTTGTGGGCACGGACGCCTTTACTTCCTTCATTCGTTTCCTGAACAATCCCCTGTTCGGCATCCTCTTTGGCCTGGTTCTGACGGTCATCGTGCAGAGCTCCTCTGCCACCGTAGGTATGCTCCAGACCGTGGCTTCCGTGCCGGGATCGGGGATTACCTTCGCTATGGCCTATCCGGTGATTATGGGCATCAACCTGGGCACCTGCGTCACCACAGCCATGGTGTGTTCTATTGGTTCGTCCAAGGATGCCAAGCGTACCGGCGTTGTGCACATTGCCTTCAATACCATCGGCACGCTGCTGTTCCTGATCGTGCTGACCATCCTGCAGAAGCTGTCCGTCTTCGGCGCCCAGTTCTGGGTGCGCAGCGTGGACAGCGGCAGCATCGCAAACTTCCAGACGGTGTTCAATCTGCTGACTGCCGTTGCCCTTGTTCCCTTCGCGGACTGGCTGGTGAAGCTGTCCATGGTCATTGTCAAGGATGACAAGCAGAAACCCCAGACCCATCCCGAGCTGCATACGCTGGATGAAAAGCTGTACAATTCTCCCGCCCTCGCCATTGCTGTTGCCGTCCAGGCCGTGGCGGACGTGGGCGCGCTGGCCAGAGACAATTTCGCGAAGGGCTGCAGTGTGCTTGCCAAGTATGATCCCGTTCTCGTTAAGGAAATCGACGAGGACGAAAACGCCATTGACGAGTTTTCGGACAACGCTGACCGCTTCCTCATCGGCCTTTCCAAGAACGTGGAGACCGAGTGGGACGACCGGCAGCTGGATATGCTGATGCAGACCGTCCCGAACTTTGAGCGCATCGGCGACTACGCCACCAATCTGGTGGAGCTGTCCCAGCGGCTGGACGCGGAGAACGCTTCCTTCTCCGAAATGGCGAAGCGGGAGCTGTGGCTTATCTGTTCCGCTGTCAATGAGATCCTCTCCATCACGGTGGATGCCTTCGCCAGGGGAGACAACGAGGCCGCCAAGGCCATTGAGCCGCTGGAAGAGACCATTGACGATATGGTGATGATTCTCCGGGACCGCCATACCAAGCGTCTGAAGAGCGGCGCCTGCTCCGTGGGCAGCGGTCTGGTGTTCATGGAAACGCTGACGTACCTGGAGCGTGCCTCCGATCAGTGTTCCTCCATCGCCGTGATGATGCTGGCCCGGAATAACGAGGATATTCTGCAGAATCATTATGATTATCTGCGGGAGATTCATGCGGGCAGCGACGTGGCGTACCTGGCGGAAAGAGAACGCCGCCGCCAGCAGTATATCAAGCCTTTGAAAGACGTTCCGTAACGGAAAAACCCGAAAGCCTCGGCTTTCGGGTTTTTTGATATTTTGATAGGTGCTTATTGGTTTTACTCAGCAAACCGGCAAATTGGGATTTATCGTTCCTTCGGAACGAT
>CAMAKJ010000049.1 GCA_945836055.1 uncultured Clostridia bacterium
TCATCTGGGACACCTACTGCGACTGGTATATCGAGCTGACCAAGGCGCGGCTGTATTCCGAAGATGGGATGCGCAAGCAGACGGCCGTGCAGGTGCTGGTGTACGTTCTGGACCAGATTCTGCGGCTTCTGCACCCCTTTATGCCCTTCATCACCGAGGAAATCTGGCAGAGCATTCCCCACGAAGGGGAGGCGCTGATTGCCGCCCAGTGGCCCAAGTACCGGGAAGAACTGGCGTTTCCGGCAGAGGAGAGCCACATGGAGTCCGTTATGGACGCCATCCGCGCCATCCGTGCCCGCCGCACGGAGATGAACGTCCCGCCCTCCAAGAAGGCGGCGCTGTATGTGCTGACCTCCAAGCCCCAGGTTTACACCGAGGGCGAGGGCTTCATCCAGCGCCTGGCCTACGCCGACACCGTGACCATGCTGGAAACGGAGCCGGAAAACCTGGATGGGCTTGTGACCTGCACCACCGCCGACGCAAAGCTCTATATCCCCATGGGTCAGCTGGTGGACGTGGCGAAGGAGCTGGATCGGATTTCCAAGGAGCTGGAAAAGAACCGCAAGTTCCTTGCCTCTCTGGAAGCCAAGCTGAGCAATGAGAAATTCACCTCCCGGGCCCCCGAGGCGGTTGTGAACGCCGAACGGGAGAAGGCCCAGAAGGCCCGCGACCTCATCGCCAGCCTGGAGCAGAGCGAGGAAGCCCTGAAGAAACTGTAACCCGGTGACGGAACCCAAAACTGCATAGGAATTTTCTCAAAATCCCGTTTCCGACTGTAAAATCGGAAACGGGATTTTATACTGGAATCCAGCAAATCAACCAAGGAGGTAGCATATGCACTTTACAAGTTTTCTGGAGGAAGGCCGCCTGACGGTGGCGCTCACCGGAGAGATTGACCACCACTGCGCAAAGAGCTATATCCAGGCAATTGCCGCGAAAATCGAGGCTTACACCCCGGAGGTCTGTGTGCTGGATTTTCAGGATGTCAGCTTTGTGGATTCTTCGGGGATTGCCGTGGTAATCAACGCTCTGCGGTGCATGACCCAAATCGAAGGAAAGCTGCTGCTCACCGGCATCGCCCCCCAGCCCATGCGGGTGTTCCGGGCGTCGGGAATTGACAAACTGGTGGAAATCAAGGAGGCTGTATCATGAAATTCGACAACTATATGATTCTGGACTTTCCCAGCAAGTCTGCCAACGAGGCCTTTGCCCGGTCGGCGGTGGCCTGCTTTGCCGCCCAGATGGATCCGACGCTGGAGGAGCTGGGAGACATCCGCACGGCGGTGAGCGAAGCGGTGACCAACTGCATCGTCCACGCCTACCCGGAGAAGCTGGGCAACATCACCCTGCGCTGCCGGATTCTCAAGGATAACGTATTGGACATTGTGGTCAAGGACCGGGGCGTGGGCATCGCAGACATCGAGCAGGCGCGGCGGCCTACATACACCACCGGCGGCGCGGAGCGCAGCGGCATGGGCTTTACCATCATGGAGAGCTTTATGACCAACCTGGAAATCTCCTCCAAGCCCGGAAAGGGGACTACGGTTCACATGCGCCGGAAGCTCCAGCGGCGGCAATGAGTAGGGTCGAGGAACTGATTGCCCGGGCCCAGCAGGGGGATCGGGAGGCCTCGGAAACGCTGGTGGAGGAAAACGCGGGACTGATCTGGTCGGTGGCCCGGCGGTTTCTGGGCCGGGGGACGGAGGCGGACGACCTGTACCAGCTGGGGTGCCTGGGCTTTCTCAAGGCGGTGGAGGGGTTTGATTTAAGCTACGGAACCCAGTTTTCCACCTACGCCGTGCCGAAAATCGCCGGGGAGATCCGGCGGTTTCTCCGGGACGATGGTGCGGTGAAGGTATCCCGGAGCTTGAAAGAACAGGCGGCCACAATCAAAACCGCCCGCAGCCGCCTCACCGGGGCTCTGGGCAGGGAGCCCACCATTCAGGAAATTTCCCGGCAAACAGGGCTTTCTCCGGAAGAAATTGCCATGGCGGAGACGGCCACGGCGGCGACGGAATCCATCCAGCGGGAGACCGGAGACGAGGGCTTCACTCTGGAAAACGTCCTCACGGACACGGAGTCGGAGGAACGGATGGTGGAAAAGGTGGCTCTGCGGCAGGCTATTCAGAGCCTGCCTGAGCGGGAGCGGCTGGTGATTCAGCTGCGCTATTTCCACGGTCTGACCCAGCAGCGGGTGGCGGCGGTGATGAACGTCAGCCAGGTGCAGGTGTCCCGGATTGAGAAAAAGGCCATTGCCCAGCTGCGGCAGCTGATGGCTTGAGATTGCGTTTTTTCCCTCTTTACCTTTTACCGAAAATGCGCTAAAATAGCTGCATCCTAATAACGAAACAGGTGCAGCTATGACGGAACAGATGGATTCCCGATTTTTGTCTGCCCGGCGCAATTACATAGCCAGGCAGTTTTCTCAGTTGAATGACATGCAGCGGCAGGCCGTGATGACCACGGAAGGGCCGCTGCTGCTTCTGGCCGGCGCGGGCAGCGGCAAAACCACCGTGCTCATCAACCGGATTGCCAACCTCATGCGCTTCGGCCGGGGCAGCGACAGCGATGAAATTCCCGATACCGTTACGGAAGAGGACGTCGCTTTTCTGGAAGGACTGGGGGACGATCCCAGCCCCTTGGATACCCGTCGGGCGGACAGTCTTTGCGCGGTGGAGCCTGCCGTACCCTGGAGCATCATTGCCATCACCTTCACCAACAAGGCAGCTAACGAAATGAAGGAGCGGCTCAGCAATCTTCTGGGAGAGGAAGCCCAGGACATCTGGGCCATGACCTTCCACTCCGCCTGCTGCCGGATTCTGCGGCGGGATATCGAGCGGATGGGCTATACCCGCAGCTTTACAATCTACGATTCTTCCGATTCCGAGCGGATTATGAAGGAAATCATCAAGGACATGGGGCTGGACGACAAGACGTTTCCGGCGAAGTACGTCCTTGCCGCCATCAGCCGGGAAAAGGACAAGATGGTGTCCCCGGGGGATATGCTCCGGCGGGCGGAAAGCGCCGGTGACATCCGGGCGCTGCACATTGCCCGGGCCTACGAAAAATACCAGACCCGGCTGAAGGAAAACAACGCCCTGGATTTTGACGACATCATCTACGTCACCGTCCAGCTTCTGCAGCAGTATGAGGATGTGAGAGCCTATTATCAGCGCAAGTTCCGCTACGTTCTGGTGGACGAGTACCAGGACACCAACCACATGCAGTATCTGCTGACATCCCTGCTCGCCGGAGGATATGAAAACATCTGCGTGGTGGGCGACGACGATCAGAGCATCTACCGCTTCCGGGGCGCCACCATCGAGAATATTCTCAGCTTTGAAAAGCAGTTCCGGGGGGCGCGAGTCATCCGTCTGGAGCAGAATTACCGCTCCACCCAGGCGATTCTCAACGCCGCCAACGCGGTGATTGCCCACAACTTAGGCCGCAAGGGCAAAAAGCTCTGGACGGCCAACGGCATCGGCGACCCCATCACCGTCTACGAAGCCTCCGACGAGGGAAGCGAGGGAAATTTCGTGGCGGGGCAGATTCTTGCCGGCTCCCGTGGGAAAAACTTCAAAGACTACGCCATTTTGTATCGCACCAACGCCCAGTCCAACGCAATGGAATTTTCTTTGAAGCGCAACGGCATTCCCTACCGTGTCATCGGCGGCACCCGGTTCTTTGACCGCGCCGAGGTCAAGGATATGCTGTCGTACCTGTGCGTCATCAATAACCGCTGCGACGATCTGCGGCTGGGGCGGATCATCAACAACCCGCCCCGGGGACTTGGCGCGAAAACCATCGAAACCGCCCGGCGGCTGGCGGAGGCGGAGGGCAAGCCGCTGTACGGCGTTATCTCCGATCCTTACTCTTACGCCCCCCTGGAAAAGTCCGCCATGAAGCTGATGCAGTTTTCTGCCCTCATCGAGGGACTGGCGCAGCTTCTGGAGGACGGCATGAGCCTGCCGGACTTCTACGACGAGCTGCTCATCCGCACGGGCTATGTGGATATGCTGAACAGCAAGGATACCGAGGAAAACAAAACCCGTCTGGAGAACGTGCGAGAACTGAAATCCAGCATCAACACCTATGTGGACAACGCGGAAGTCCCCACCTTGGCGGGCTTCCTGGAGGAAATTGCCCTGTACACCGACTTGGAGCAGTACAACGAAAGCGACGACGCCGTGGTGATGATGACCATGCACTCGGCAAAGGGACTGGAATTTCCCCATGTGTTCCTGGTGGGCTTCGAGGACGGCCTGTTCCCCGGAATGCGGGCCATCGGCGATGCCGAGGAGATGGAGGAGGAGCGGCGACTGTGCTATGTGGCCATCACCCGAGCCAAGCAGAGCCTGACCATCACCTATGCCCGGCAGCGTATGCTCTACGGCCGAACCTCTTCCGCAATGGCTTCCCGGTTCCTGAAGGAAATCCCGGAGGAGTGTATCGTGAAACGGGGCGGCTACCACAGAGCCTACGAGGGCGGCTATTCCGGCTTCAGCCAGCCGGGGACACATGCCGCCCCCCAGCGCAGGCCGAAGCCGGTGCTTCCCACGGCAAGCGTGGCGTCGTCGGCGCCCTTCCTGGAGCTGAACCAGGGGGACATGGTGATGCACGCTGCCTTTGGCCGGGGACTGGTGCTTTCCGTTCAGAAAATGGGCGGCGACGCGCTGCTGGAAATTGCCTTCGACGACATCGGCACCAAGAAGCTCATGGCAAAAACCGCCTCGGCCCACATGAAAAAGCTGTAATGGTTTTTGAAACGGCGCATATCCTTTCCCCGGGGGGATGGGTATGCGCCGGCATCTGCGAAGGTTACTCTACAGGCTGCTGTTACTGCTCGTCATTGTCATTGTGGCGTTTTTAATGCTGCGCAGCCGCTACCGGGACATCGTCACGGAGCTGGCCCAGACCCAGGTGAAAAACGCCACCTCGGATCTGACCAACGACGCAATTGCCAAGCAGATTGAACGGGGCGAGATTCGCTACGACCGCATTGTCTATTTTGAAAAGGACCTGGACGGGCGCATCACCGCTCTGAAAACCAACATGAGCGAAGTCAACCGCCTGAAAACCGAGATTCTGAACATTATCAACGATGAAATCCTGGCTCTGGACACAGCGGACATCGGCATCCCCCTGGGGAGCTTGTTCCTGCCGGAGTTCTTCTCCGGAAAAGGGCCGGCGATTCCGGTGCACATTCTCTCCATCCGCAACAGCGACGCCGCCTTTGAGAGCAAATTCTCCCAGGCCGGTATCAACCAGACCCTGCACCAGCTGACCATGCTGGTGAGCGTGGACGTATCGGTGCTGGTGATGGGACAGACCGCCGGCTTTACCGTCACCACGGAGGTGGTGGTGGCGGAGACGGTGATTGTGGGAGATGTGCCCAGCACGTATTTACAGACCGGAGGGTATTATGGAAGCCAAAGAGAGAATTGACGAACTGACCGACCGATTAAAGGACGCGGGCTACCGCTACTACGTTCTGGACGACCCGACCATGGAGGACTTTGAATACGACCGGCTGTACCGGGAGCTGGAAGACCTGGAACGGGCGCACCCTGAGTATGCCCGGGCGGATTCGCCCACAAAACGGGTGGGCGGCGAGATTCTCAGCCAATTTGAGAAGGTCACCCACCCCGTGCCCCTGATGAGTTTGCAGGATGTGTTCAGCATGGAAGAGCTGAACGACTTTCTGAGCAAGACGGTGGCGGCGGAAGGGGACGTGTCCTTTTCCGTGGAGCCGAAGATTGACGGACTGTCCGTTGCGCTGGAATATGTGAACGGGCAGTTTTTCCGTGGCGCCACCCGGGGCGACGGTATGGTGGGGGAGGACGTGACGGAGAACCTGAAGACCATCCGCTCCATTCCCATGACCATCGAGGGCGCACCACCCAGGCTCATTGTCCGTGGCGAGGTGTTCATGCCGAAAAAGAGCTTTGAAAAGCTGAACGCCCGGCAGGAGGAACAGGGAAAGCCGTTGTTTGCCAATCCCCGGAACGCCGCAGCAGGGTCGTTGCGGCAGCTGGACCCGAAAATCGCCGCCAAGCGGGGACTGGATATCTACGTGTTCAACGTCCAGCTGGCGGAGGGCGTGGAGTTTACGGGGCATACTCAGTCTCTGGACTATCTGAGCAGTCTGAAATTCAAGGTCATTCCCCACAAGCTGCTGAAATCCGTGGAGGACATTGACGCGGAGGTTCTGGCTATCAACGAATACCGGGACAAGCTGATCTGCGACATTGACGGCGCGGTCATTAAGGTGGATAACCTGGCTCAGCGGGAGCGGCTGGGCGTCACCGCGAAATTCCCCAAGTGGGCGGCAGCCTACAAGTACCCGCCGGAACTTAAGCCCACCGTTGTGGAGGACATCGTGGTGCAGGTGGGCAGAACCGGCGTGCTGACCCCCAAGGCCGTGGTGCGCCCGGTGCGTCTTGCAGGCACCACCGTCACCAATGCCACCCTTCACAATCAGGACTTTATTTCCCAGCGGGACATCCGCATCGGCGACACCGTGATGATCCGCAAGGCGGGGGAGATCATCCCGGAAATTCTGGAAGTGGATCTGTCAAAACGTCCAGCGGATGCCGTGCCCTACCGTCTGCCTCAGCGCTGCCCGGTGTGCGGCGCGGCGGTGGAGCAGGACGAGGACGGCGCGTTTTTGAGGTGTACCGGCGCGGAGTGCCCTGCCCAGCTCAGCCGGAATATCTCCCATTTTGTCAGCCGGGACGCCATGGACATCGACGGCCTGGGCTCTGCGATCGTCGAAGCGCTGATTCAGAAGGGTCTGATTCATTCTCCTGCGGATATCTATTATCTGACCCTGGAGGACGTGGGAAGTCTTTGGAAGTCCGGCACCACCGCCGCGAAAAAGCTCCTGGCCGCCATTGCGGCCAGCAAGGAACAGGATGTCAGCCGCCTGATTTACGCCCTGGGCATCCGCCAGGTGGGGGCGAAAACCGGAAAGGTGCTGGCTTCCGTCTTTGGCAGTTTGGACGCGCTGATGGCTGCGTCCGTGGAGGAACTGACCGGGATTCCCGATGTGGGCGCAGTCACGGCGGAGAGTATCTATGACTGGTTCCGCCAGGAGCAGTCCATGCACATGGTGGAGCGGCTGCGGCAGGCCGGGGTGAATTTTGAGAGCAGGCGGGTGGTGACCGACGCCCGGTTTTCCGGGAAAACCTTCGTCCTCACCGGTGCGCTGAGCAAATTCACCCGGGAGGAGGCCACGGAGAAAATCGAGCTTCTGGGGGGCAAGGCCTCCGGCTCCGTGTCGAAAAAAACCAGCTTCGTGGTGGTGGGGGAAAACGCCGGCTCCAAGGAGCGAAAGGCAAGGGAACTGGGCATCCCCATCCTCACCGAGGACGAATTCCTGGAAATGCTGCAATGAAAAACGCGCTGCGAAGGAGAAATCCCCCGCAGCGCGTTTGCTATGCGTATGTTTTGATAATTCCCAGGGCGATTTCCCGCTTGGAAATGCAGCGGTCCATGGCCTGCTTTTCGATATGGCGGTGGGCTTCCGCCTCGGTCATTTTCAGCTGCTCAATGAGCAGCCACTTGGCCCGGTTCACCAGACGGATTTCCTCCATTTTTTCCTCGATGGAGGTGGCCTTTTCTTCCATACGCCGCAGGCGCTCCCGGGCGGCGGCCATCCACTTCAGGCTTTGCTGAAGGGTCGGTACGGAAGTCGGCTTCTGAAGGGTAAATACCCCCTGGGACGAGACCTTTTCTTCCACTTCATCAAAGACGTCGGCCCGGGACAGCAGCAGCGCCACGGTGCCGGATTTGCTGCAGGCGTCCACGGCGAACCGGGTGCCGAAATCGTCGGGCAGGGGAGCGTTGACAATGACAAAATCGTAGTCCTTGCTCAGAAGCTCCCGCCTGGCGGCTGCGATATTGGGCACATAGCACACCGGGTAATACTCCGAACCGGGGAGCAGGGGAGCGAGGGCTTCATTAAATTTCTGGGCGGCGGATACCACAAGAACGCCGTAGGTATGATCGCTGAAAACCATCCGGCTCCCTCCTTTCCATGATTTGGGGAATGGTTACGTTATTTCCCGGAAAAGAACTCGGTCAGAGAGGCGGGAATGTGCTTTGCAATGAAAGCGCTGTTCCCGGCGATTTTCGCGGCTTCGGACAGGGACGTGGGCAGCGTGGAAAGGCCGGCGAGATTCCGGGAATCCGCTCTGTACAGATTTACGTTGCAGGCTTCCGGCAGCTGAATATCCTCCTGGATGCCGGACAGTCCCGCCCAGATGAGCAGGGCAAAGGCCAGATAGGGATTGGCGGTGCAGTCGGGGCTGCGCAGTTCAAAACGCCGGTACTCGCCGGATGCGGCGGGAACGCGGATCAGCTGGGAGCGGTTATTGCTGGACCAGGAGATGTACTTGGGGGCTTTGTGGGCACCCAGGCGGCTGTAGGAATCCTCGGAGGGGTTGAGAAACAGGGTCATATCCGAAATCTTGTCCAGAATACCGCCCATGGCCCGGTGCATGAGCGCTTCCCCCTGGCCCTTTACGGACATGTTGATGTGGAAGCCGCTGCCGGGATTGCCCTCCAGGGGCTTGGGGGAAAAGTCGGCGTACAGACCGTTTCTGGCGGCAATGGTTTTGACCACGGTTCGGAAGGTAACGGCGTTGTCCGCAGCGGAGAGGGCATCGGAGTAGCGGAAATCCACCTCGTTCTGCCCGGGGCCTTCCTCATGGTGGGAGGATTCCGGCTGAATGCCCATGCGCTCCAGGGTCAGGCAGATTTCCCGGCGGACATTCTCACACTTGTCCTCGGGGGCCACGTCCATGTAGGTGGCCCGATCGTAAGGAATCTTCGTTGCCTCGCCCGCTTCATCCAGCTGGAACAGGTAAAATTCCAGCTCGGAGCCGAAGGAGAAGGAGAAGCCCGCTTTTTCCGCGTCGGCTACTGCCTGCTTGAGGATGTGCCGGGTGTCGTGGGCGAAGGGGGCTCCGTCCGGATGGGCGATGGCGCAGAACATCCGCACCACGCTGCCGTGCTCCGGCCGCCAGGGCAGGACGGTGATGGTGGAAGCGTCCGGGTGCAGGAACAGGTCGGAATTGACCTCGTCGCCAAAGCCCGCGATGGCGGAGGCGTCGATGGCAATGCCGTACTTGAACGCGCGCTCCAGCTCGTGGGGCATGATGGAGATGTTCCGGGGCCTGCCGCAGCAGTCGCAGAACGCCAGACGGATGAACTTCACGTCCTCTTCCTGAATATACTGTATGACCTCCTGGGGAGTATATTTCATAATGCAACCAACCTTCCTGGGGTCGGAAAGCCAATCCGACCGATGATCCCATATTTCGACAAGCAGAATACACAAAAAGCAAAGAGATCCCGAAAAGAGCGCAGCAGCACCCCGGAAACGTCTTTGCTCCTGATGGTATTATATTCCGATTATCGCGGCTTGTCAATCTACCCAAAGGCAAAAAACTTTTTTTGTGCAGGGTGTTGACAAATGGGAAATCATGGTGTAAAATGCTCAGCGTGAAGGCAAGGACGTCTCCGAGTGAATGCTCATCAGCGTCCTTGCCGAATTTTTATATTCCGGCGGTTCGGACGGGATAGCAGCACCGTTCGGAGCGTCAATTTCAAAAAGGAGCGTTTGCTATGGAAACTGTTTCTGATTATTTCGGCTGCCTGGTATTCGACGACCGGGTGATGAAAGCCAACCTGTCAGCCGACGTTTACGCGTCGCTGCGCAAGACCATCGACGAGGGTGCGAAGCTGGACGCTTCCGTTGCCAACGCGGTTGCCTCCGCAATGAAGGACTGGGCCGTCGCCCACGGCGCCACCCACTACACCCACTGGTTCCAGCCCCTGACCGGTGTCACCGCAGAGAAGCACGACAGCTTCATCTCTCCGGCACCCGACGGCGGCGTGATTATGGATTTCTCCGGCAAAGAGCTCATTAAGGGCGAGCCTGATGCCAGCTCTTTCCCCTCCGGCGGCCTGCGCGCCACCTTTGAGGCCCGGGGCTATACCGCCTGGGATCCCACCTCTTACGCGTTCATCAAGGGCAAGACCCTTTGCATTCCCACGGCGTTCTGCTCCTACGGCGGCGAGGCGCTGGATAAGAAGACCCCGCTGCTCCGCTCCATGGAGGCCCTGAACCGTCAGGCACTGCGTATCCTGAAGCTCTTCGGCAACACCGATGTCAAGTGCGTCCGCACCTCCGTCGGTCCGGAGCAGGAATACTTCCTGGTGGATAAGGAAATGTACGAAAAGCGCAAGGACCTGGTCTACACCGGCCGTACCCTCTTCGGCGCCAAGTCCCCCAAGGGCCAGGAGATGGATGACCATTACTTCGGCGTTATTAAACCCCGGGTTTCCGCTTTCATGGAGGATCTGAACCAGGAGCTGTGGAAGCTGGGCGTCCTCGCCAAGACCGAACATAACGAGGTTGCCCCCGCTCAGCACGAGCTGGCGCCCATCTACTCCACCACCAACATTGCCACCGACCACAACCAGCTGACCATGGAGATCATGCAGAAGGTCGCCGCGAAGCACGGTCTGGT